>JAWVFY010000213.1:0-7721 GCA_033855575.1 Solirubrobacteraceae bacterium | reverse complement strand
AGGAGTCGCGGCCCCCCGCGGCGACCGGCGACGACCTGCACTGAGCCCAGCCGTTCTCAGGGGTAGATCGCCCGCAGGCGGGCGGCCTCGGCCACGCGCGCGATCGCGACCGACAGCGCGGCGGTGCGCCAGTCGGTGTCGAGCCGGTCGGCGGCCTCGAGGACCCGTCCGAGCGCCCCGCGCAGCAGGCGCCGCAGGCGCTCCTGGATCTCGATCAGGTCCCACATGAACTTCTGCTGGTCCTGGACCCACTCGAAGTAGCTGACGGTGACGCCGCCGGCGTTGGCCAGGACGTCGGGCACGATCAGGATGCCGCGGTCGGCCAGCAGCTGCTCGGCCTCGGGCGTCGTCGGCCCGTTGGCCGCCTCGACCACGACCCGGGTGTCGATCCGCGACGCGTTCTCGGTGGTCAGCTGGCGCTCCAGCGCGGCCGGGATCAGCATGTCGCACGGCACTTCCAGGACCTCGGCGCGGCCGACCGGCGACCCCAGCGGGCAGCCCTCGAACGTCCGGTGCTCGGCCACCCACGCCATGACGGCGGGGATATCCAGCCCGCCCGGCGCCTCGATGCCGCCCGTGTGGTCCGAGACGGCAACGACCTTCGCACCGATCGCGTCGAGCTCCTGGGCGGCCGTCGCGCCGACGTTGCCGAACCCCTGGACCGCGACGCGCTGCTCGCGCAGCGGCCGGCCCAGCCGCTCGGCGACCGCCTCGGCGACGTAGACCACGCCCAGCCCGGTGGCGGGCCGCCGCGCCTCGGTGCCGCCCAGAACGGGCGGCTTGCCGGTGACGATCTCGGGCACCGCGTGTCCCTGCAGCTGGGAGTAGGTGTCGTAGAACCAGGCCATCTCGCGCTCGCCGGTGCCCATGTCGGGCGCGGGGATGTCGCGATCGGGCCCGATGATCGGAATCAGCTCGGAGGCGAAGCGGCGCGTGATCCGTTCGATCTCCTCGACGCTGAGCAGGTTGGGATCGCAGCGGACGCCGCCCTTGGCGCCGCCGTAGGGCAGGCCGAGCAGCGCGCACTTCCAGGTCATCCACGCGGCCAGCGCGGCGCACTCGCCGTGCGAGACCCCCGGCGCATAGCGGATGCCCCCCTTCGTCGGGCCCATGGTCAGGGTGTGCTGGACGCGGTAGCCGGTGAAGTTGCGCACCGAGCCGTCGTCCATCCGCACCGGGAAGTTGACGGTCAGGCTGCGGCGGGGCTCGCGCAGGCGGGCGCGGATCTCCGGCTCGAGCTCGAGGATGTCGGCCGCCTTGGTGAACTGCGTGGTGGCGATCCGGTAGAGCTCGGAGTTCCACTCCTCACCGGCGCGGACCAGATCGCGATCCGCGAGGTCGATCTCGTCCCAGCCGGTCCCCGCCTGCTGGTCGGTCGTGGCCATCGACCGGGAACGCTACTCCTCGCGCGTTCGGATCCGGAGGTTGGGGTAAAGACCTGCAGGGTGAGAGTCGAGGAGGTGTTCACGGCACTGGCGGACCCGACGCGCAGAGCGGTCATCGAGGCGCTGGCCGAGCACGACCGCTGCACGGCGACGCAGCTCGCGGCCGACATGCCGATCACGCGCCAGGCCATCGCCAAGCACCTGATGCACCTGCACCGCGTCGACCTGGTGACGTCCGAGCGCCAGGGCCGCGAGACCTACTACCACCTGACGCCCAGAGCGCTGCGCCAGGCGATCGGCTGGCTCGAGGACGTCTGCGAGCAGGCCACCGGCAGACGCGCCGCCTAGATACGGCTCCTACGACAGGCGGCGCTGAAGGTCGGCGAGCTGCTCGCGGATCGCCGCCGGCAGCCGGTCGCCGAACTTGGCCAGGTGCTCCTGTACCTGGGGCAGCTCGGAGCGAACCGCGTCGACGTCGACGGTCAGCAGCTCCTGCAGCGCCCCCGGCGCGATGTCCAGGCCGTCGGTGTCGAGTGCGGCCGGCGCCGGCACGTGGCCGATCGGGGTCTCGACGGCCTCCGCCTCGCCATCGCAGCGGCGGAAGATCCACTCGAGCACGCGGCTGTTCTCGCCGTATCCGGGCCACAGGAACTTGCCGTCGGCGTCCTTGCGAAACCAGTTGACGTAGAAGATCCGTGGCAGGTCGACGCCGTCGCGCTGGCCCATCTCGAGCCAGTGGGCGAAGTAGTCGGCCATGTTGTAGCCGCAGAACGGGAGCATGGCGAACGGGTCGAACCGCAACGCGCCGACGGTGCCGAACGCGGCGGCGGTCTGCTCGGAGCTCATCGTCGAGCCCAGGAAGACTCCGTGCTCCCAGCTGAAGGCCTCGCGCACCAGCGGCACGACCGTCGCTCGGCGCCCTCCGAAGAGGAAGGCGTCGATCGGCACGCCGTCGGGGTCCTCCCACTCGGCGGCGATCGAGGGCGTCTGGTCGGCGGGAACGGTGAAGCGGGCGTTGGGGTGTGCGGCTGGCGTATCGGAGTCCGGCGTCCAGTCCTTGCCGTGCCAGTCGATCGCGTGGGCCGGCGGGTCGCCCATGCCCTCCCACCAGATGTCGCCGTCGTCGGTCAGCGCGCAGTTGGTGAAGATCGTGTTCTCGCGGATTGCGGCCATCGCGTTGGGATTGGTCTTCTCGTCGGTGCCGGGGGCGACGCCGAAGAAGCCTGCCTCGGGGTTGACCGCGTAGAGCCGGCCGTCCTCGCCGAACTTCATCCACGCGATGTCGTCGCCGATCGTCTCGACCGTCCAGCCCTCGAGCGTGGGGACGAGCATCGACAGGTTGGTCTTGCCGCAGGCGCTGGGGAAGGCGCCGGTGACGTACTTGACCTTCCCCTCCGGCGAGGTGAGCTTGAGGATCAGCATGTGCTCGGCCATCCAGCCCTCGTCGCGGGCCTTGACCGAGGCGATCCGCAGCGCCAGGCACTTCTTGCCAAGCAGCGCGTTGCCGCCGTAGCCCGAGCCGTAGGACCAGATCTCGCGGGTCTCGGGGAAGTGGACGATGTACTTGGTCTCGGCGTTGGTCGGCCACGACACGTCGGCCGCGCCGTCGGCCAGCGGGGCGCCGATCGAGTGCAGACAGGGGATGAAGTCGCCGTGGTCGCCGAGGATGTCGAGGGCCTTGGCGCCCATGCGGGTCATGATCCGCATGTTCACGACGACGTAGGGCGAGTCGGTCAGCTGGACGCCGATCGCGGCCTTGTCCGAGCCGAGGGGGCCCATCGAGAACGGGACGACGTACATCGTGCGGCCCTGCATGGTCCCGCGGAAGAGGCGCTCCATCTCGGCGCGCATCTCGGCCGGCGGGCGCCAGTTGTTGGTCGGGCCCGCGTCCTCCTCGCGCTCGGAGCAGATGAACGTGCGGTCCTCGACCCGGGCCACGTCGCTGGGATCGGACCAGGCGAGGTAGCTGTTGGGCCGCTTGGCCTCCGAGAGCTTGGTGAAGGTGCCTGCGTCTACGAGCCCCTGGGCGAGGCGGTCGTACTCCTCGGCGGACCCGTCGCACCAGCGGACATCCTGGGCCTGCGTGAGCTGGGCGATCTCGTCCACCCAGGCCACGAGCTTCTGATTGGAGGTCGGCGCTGACACGTCAATGGCCACGTTTCGGGGCTCCCGCGTTCGTTTCTAAGAATGGGCAGCAGGGACGACCGCGCAGTGACGGTCGCCCCAGGAGAGCTAGACAGGTTACCCGGGTTGCCGCAGGCCAGTCGAGCCAGCGGTCCGGGCGCTGCCTCAGTCGCCGGACGAGTTGCCGACCGCGGTCTGCTCGTCGGGCTGCACGCTGCCGGGGTTCTTGCGGGGCACGAGCACCAGCCGCTTGAACTCTGCGACCAGCGTGCCGTCCTGGTTGAAGACGCGGGTGTGGACCTTGACCGTGCCGCGATCGGGCTTGGTGCGCGACTCGCGCTTCTCGAGCACCTCGGATTCGTCGAAGAGCGTGTCCCCGTGGTAGACCGGGGCGGGGTGGCTGAGCTCCTCGGTGGCCAGGTTGGCGATCGCCTTGCCGCTGACGTCCGACACGCTCATGCCCAGCGCGAGGCTGTAGACGAGCGGTCCGACGACGACGTTGCGGCCCTGCTGGCTGGCGCCGGCGTAGACGTCGTTGATGTGCAGCGGGTGGTGGTTCATGGTGATCAGGCAGAACAGGTGATCGTCGGCCTCGGTCACGGTCTTGGCCGGCCAGTGCTGGTAGACCGCGCCCTCCTCGAACTCCTCGAGGTAGCGCCCGTAGGGGTGAGCCCCGGTCGCCTCGCGTGCTCTCTGATCCGTCGTGAAGTCGTCGCTCATAGGGAGCGAATCCTAGTTCTCGCGCCTACCGCCACCATGAGCATCGAGTGGACAGTTGGGGCCGCTATCCGTACCGAAGTGTCCACTCGATCGCTGGGGGAGGCGGTTTGGGGACTGGCGACCAGGCAACACGGGGTCATCGAGAGGAGCCAGCTGCTGGCGCTCGGGGTCAGCGCAGGCAGCGTCAAGCGCTGGCTCGTCGCTGGTCGGCTCCGAGAGCTGCACCGCGGCGTCTACATGGTCGGCCACGGATCGCTGACGCACCGTGGGCGCTGGATGGCAGCGGTGCTGGCGTGCGGGGAGGGCGCCGCACTCAGCCACCGGTCCGCCGCGCGCCTGCACGGCCTGATCTCGTGGGAGCGCGGGCGCGTGGCGGTCTCGACACCAGCACGCCGGCGCGCCCGGCCGCCCGGACTCGCTGTCCATCGCATCCAGCGGGTCGAGCCCGTCCTCGTCGAGGCCATCCCCTGCACTCCCGTCGCCCGGGTGATCGTCGACATGGCCGCCATCAGCCGCCGCAGGACCCTCGAGCTGATCATCGAGGAGGCGGCGGTCCTGGAGGTGCTCGACATGCGCGCGATCCAAGCGGTGCTCGACACGATCGCCCGCCCCCGCGGCGTCCGCCTGCTCCGCGCGGTCCTAGCCGACCATCGGCCCGGCACCACGATGACCCGTAGCGGTCTCGAGGAGGCGATGCTCGACCTCTGCCGTCTTGCCGGCCTGCCGCGCCCGCTCGTCAACCGCCACGTCGCGCTCATCGACGGCACGCTCGTCGGGGTCGACTTCCACTGGCGGGACCACCGCGTCATCGTCGAGACCGACTCGAACCGCTACCACGCAACCCATCCCAAGCGCCGGCGCGACCGCGCCAAGGACCGCGCGCTCCAGCTCGCCGGCTGGATCGTCCTGCGCGTCCCAGAGGAGGCCCTCGCCGACCGCCCCGAGCTCATCCTGACCGACCTCCGCACCGCCCTGCGCCGTCGAGTGGACAGTTGAGGCCGTATAGCGGACCCAAGTGTCCACTCGACGCTGCCGTGGGTAGGGTTCAGGGCGATGCGCAACCCTCGAGATTTCTTCAAGCCGCTGGCCATCGACGCACCCGAGCCAGTGCGGGAGATCCCGTTCCTCCCGTCGCGGATGATCCACTTCCTGGACTTCTCCAACGAGAAGATGGTCGCCAAGGTGCCCGACATCGCGCCGACCGTCGACATCCTCCTGGGCAACCTCGAGGACGCTGTGCCGGTGGACCGGAAGATCGGCGCACGCGAAGGTCTGATCAAGGTCGGCCGGGACATCCAGCTCGGCGACACCCAGCTGTGGACGCGCGTCAACTCGCTCGAGTCGCCCTGGGTGCTCGACGACATCACGCAGCTCGTCACCGAGATCGGCGACAAGCTCGACGTGATGATGATCCCGAAGGTCGAGGGGCCCTGGGACATCCACTACGTCGACCGCCTGCTGGCCCAGCTCGAGGCCAAGGCGGGCGTGGCCAAGCCGATCCTCATCCATCCGATCCTCGAGACCGGCCAGGGCGTGATCAACCTCGAGGAGATCGCCAGCGCCTCGCCGCGCATCCAGGGCATGAGCTTCGGCCCCGCCGATCTCGCCGCGTCGAGGCGCATGAAGACCACGCGCGTCGGCGGCGGACACCCGGGCTACCGGGTCATCGACGATCCCCACCCCGACGATCCCGACGCGCCGCGCGCCAGCGCCCAGCAGGACCCGTGGCACTACTCGATCGCCCGCATGGTCGACGCCTGCACCGCGGTCGGCGCGCTGCCGTTCTACGGGCCGTTCGGCGACATCAAGGACGTCGAGGGCTGCGAGACCCAGTTCCGCGCGGCGTTCCTGCTCGGCTGCGTCGGCGCCTGGTCGCTGCACCCCGTGCAGATCGGCATCGCCAAGAAGGTCTTCTCGCCGGACCCCGAGGAGGTCAAGTTCGCCAAGCGGGTCATCGAGGCGATCCCCGACGGCCGCGGCGTGCACATGATCGACGGCAAGATGCAGGACGACGCCACCTGGAAGCAGTGCCGAGTCATGGTGGACCTCGCCGAGATGCTGGCCCGCAAGGACCCAGAGCTCGCCGAGGCCTACGAGCTCGAGCCGGCCGCGGTCTAGCGACCGCCGCCGCGCTCGCGCTGACCGCCGCGCTCGCGGCGGGGGCTTCCGCGCGCGCCGACGGCGACCCGTCCTGCACCGGCAGCTACGGCGGCGACCCGGCACGCGCCGGAGCGCCGCTGCGCTTCGGCATCGATCCCGAGCTCGCCGGGAGCGTCGGGACCGGCCAGTCGGCCGCCAAGCCGCTCGACGACCCCAGGGACCTGGCTGCCCTGCAGCAGCTCACTCCGCCGGGCCGCGCGATGGTGCTCCGTGTCAACCGGCTGTTCTGGGCCGACGGCGAGTCGGGCATCAAGCGCTTCGAGCAGATCGTCGCCCGCCACGACGCCGCCGGCTTCGACTCCGAGCTGCAGGTGCGCTACCACCCGGCCAGCGGCGACGAGGGGAACATCCCCAAGTGGACCGCCTACGTGCGCCACGTGGTCGACGTCTTCGGGGCCGACCCGCGCGTCGTCGCGATGACGATCACCAACGAGGTCAACCTCGACATCTCCCAGAACACCTCCGACGGCGCCTACCAGGGTGCTACCGATGCGCTCATCAAGGGCGTCGTCGCCGCCCGGGCGCAGGCCGACCGCATCGGCCGGCCCGACCTGCGCTTCGGCTTCACCTACGCCTACCGCTGGAACCCGTCCTCCGACGCGCAGTTCTGGACCGCACTGGCCGCCGGCGGGCCCGCGTTCCGGCGCGCGCTGGGGTTTGTGGGCGTCGACCTCTACCCCGGCACGTTCTACCCGCCGGTCATCGCCCCGACGAGCTCACCCGGCCAGGAGATGGTCAAGGGCATCGCGACGGTTCGCCGCTGCTACATGCCCAAGGCGCTGCTGGGCGCGGCCGTCCCGATCTGGGTGACCGAGAACGGCTATCAGTCCGGCGTGCAGCGCGACGACGCCGGGCAGGCGGCCGCGCTCCGCGACATGATCTCGTCGACGATCGCGGTCAGCGGGACCTACCACGTCACCGACTACCGCTGGTTCAACCTGCGCGACAACCTGACCGGCTCTCCAGGGATCTTCGACACGACCGGCCTGCTGCACGACGACGACTCGCCGAAGCCCGCGTTCGCCGGCTACCGGGCGCTGGTCGCCGAGCACGGCGCCCCTGCGCGGGCGTGTGTACCGCGTGTGGCCTTCACCGTGCCGCGGGGGACCGGGCGTGTCGTCGCCCGCATCGACGGCCGGCGCACCAGCTTCAGCCGGCACGGCCGGCACGTCAGCGTGCCGCTGGCGAGCGGCGGGGCGCACCGGGTGACGGTGTCGGCCGGGCGTACCGTCCTACGCCGCATCGTCCTGGCCTGCACGCCCGCCCGCGCCCGCGCGGCGTCCGCCCACACGAGCCGCACGATCGTCTCGCTGGAGTTCGACTACGCCAGCG
>JAWVFY010000212.1:0-5374 GCA_033855575.1 Solirubrobacteraceae bacterium | reverse complement strand
GTGGCTCGGCTCGCCGGCGACCGGCACCTCAACGAGGCGCTGCAGCGCACGTCATCGATCGAACAGGCGCGGGCGCTGCTCGATGCTGGCGGGCGGGCGTTAACTCCGGCATAAGTGCCCATTGCCGCGTTGCTACCATGCCGCGCCGCGATGCCCCGTGATGTGCTGCTCACCCAAGAAGGTCTCGAGAAGCTCAAGGACGAGCTCGATCAGCTCGCGGGCGAGGGGCGCCGCGAGGTCGCCTCGCGCATCAAGGAGGCCCGGGAGTTCGGCGACATCTCGGAGAACTCCGAGTACGACGACGCCAAGAACGAGCAGGCCATGCTCGAGTCGCGCATCGCCGCGCTCGAGGAGAAGCTCCGCTCGGCGCAGGTCATCGACGCCAAGGACGTCTCCACCGACGTGGTGGGGGTCGGCTCGGTCGTCCACGTCAAGGACGAGAAGACCGGCAAGTCCCAGAAGTTCACCATCGTCGGCTCGGCCGAGGCCAACCCCGCCGAGCTCAAGCTCTCCAACGAGTCGCCCGTCGGCCGCGCGCTGCTGGGTCACAAGCGCAACGACCTCGTCTCGGTGCCGGTCCCCAAGGGCCCGGCCCGCAAGCTCAAGATCACCAAGATCGACGTCGGGCTCTAGCCTCCCGCCATGAGCGACGCGCGGGAGCCCGAGCAGTCGGACCTGCTCGCGACCCGGCGGGCCAAGCTGGAGCGGCTGCGCGCCGAGGGGATCGACCCGTTCCCGCACGCGTTCGCGGGGGTCGTGCCGATCGCCGCGGTGCAGCTGGCGCACGCCGAGCTGGCCGACGGTGAGGACACCGACGACGCCTACCGCCTTGCCGGCCGGCTCTCGGCCCGCCGTGGCCAGGGCAAGATGGCCTTCCTGGACCTCGTCGACCGCACGGGGCGGCTGCAGCTGCAGGCCAAGCTCGACGTGCTGGGCCCCGAGCGGATGGAGCGCCTGCTCGCGCTGGACCTCGGCGACCTGATCGGCGTCGACGGCACGGCCTTCCGTTCGCGCCGGGGCGAGCTCAGCCTGCGGGTCGACGACTTCACCGTGCTGGCCAAGTCGCTGCGGCCGCCGCCCGACAAGTTCCACGGGCTGGCCGACATCGAGACGCGCCTGCGTCATCGCGAGCTCGACCTGATGGCCAACGAGGAGACGCGTGCGGTGTTCATCGCCCGGGCGCGGATCACGTCGGCCGTCCGACGCTACCTCGACGGCCAGGGCTTCCTGGAGGTCGAGACCCCCGTGCTCCAGCCGCTCTACGGCGGCGCGCTGGCCCGGCCCTTCGTCACGCACCTCAACGCGCTCGACCAGCGCATGTACCTGCGGATCGCCACCGAGCTGTACCTCAAGCGCTGCATCGTGGGCGGGCTCGAGCGCGTCTACGAGCTCGGCAAGGACTTCCGCAACGAGGGCCTCTCGCCCAAGCACAACCCGGAGTTCACGATGGTCGAGTGGTACGAGGCCTACGCCGACTACAACGACGAGATGCGCCGCCTGGAGGAGTGCGTTGCCGCTGTCGCCGACGCGGTCGGCTACGACGGCGAGCTCGAGCTGCGCGCGCCGTGGCGCCGGGTGACGATGCGCGACGCCGTCCGCCAGGAGACGGGCATCGACATCTCCGAGCTGCGCGACCGCGACGCGCTGGCGGCGGCGATCGGCGACCGCCTGCCCACCGAGGGCCTGACCTGGCCCCAGCTCGTCGACGACCTGGTCTCCAAGGCGGTCGAGCCGACGCTGATCCAGCCCACGTTCATCATCGACTACCCCAAGGAGCTCTCGCCGTTCGCCAAGGACCATCGCTCCGAGCCGGGGCTGGTCGAGCGTTTCGAGGCGTTCGTCAACGGCATGGAGATCGCCAATGCGTTCACCGAGCTCAACGACCCCGACGAGCAGCGCGCGCGCTTTGAGGCGCAGGCCCGCTATGCCGCGCAGGGCGACGAGGACGCCCAACCGTTCGACGAGGCGTTCCTGCAGGCGCTCGAGCACGGCATGCCGCCGACGGGAGGGCTGGGGCTCGGCATCGACCGGCTGACGATGGTCCTGACCGGGCGCTCCACGATCCGCGAGGTCGTGCTCTTCCCGGCCCTGCGCGACTGACGAACTGGGCGCCTGGCGCCCACGACGTCAGGCGCGGCGGGTGGTGGCCAGCTCGTGGAGCCAGCCCGCGAGCCCGAGCAGGCTGACCGCGGCACCGATCGTGCAGATGCCCGCCCAGCGGTGGGCGTCCCAGGCCCAGGCGGCGGCCGCCGAGCCGATCGCCGCCCAGACGAAGTTCGATGTCATGTAGGCGGTGTTCACGCGCGAGCGGCTCTCCTCGCTGATGGCGAAGATCATGCTCTGGTTGAAGATGTGCTGGCCCTGGACGCCGAGGTCGAGCACGACGATCCCGATCACGATCGGGATGATCTGGCGGGTGCCGAGGGCCAGCACGCCCCAGCCGGCGACGATGGCCACCAGGAAGGCGCCCGTGGCCGTCCGCGCCCGGCCGGCGTCGGCCAGGCGCCCGGCGACCTGTGCGGCGGCGGCGCCGGCCACGCCGGCGAGGCCCAGCAGACCGATGGTCCCCTCGCCGTAGTCAAACGGAGCGCGGGAGAGCAGGAGGGCCAGCGACGTCCACAGGACGCTGAAGCTCGCCATACCGCACGCGCCGTAGAACATCCGTCGCCGCAGCAGGGGCTCGGTCCGGATCAGCGTGCCGACCGACGCGATCAGGCGCCCGTAGCGCAGCGTGCTCGGCCCGCGGCCACTGGGGATGGCGCGGCTCAGGGCCGCGGCCAGCGCGAGCATCATGGCCGCCGCAATCCAGAACATCACCCGCCAGCTGGAGACCTCGGCGACGAGCCCGCTGACCGTGCGGGCCAGCAGGATCCCGATCAGGAGCCCGCTCATGACGACCCCGACCACGCGCCCGCGCTCGTCCTCGGCGGCCAGGGCGCTGGCCATCGGGACGACGACCTGCGCCACCACCGAGGTCACGCCGGCGACCGCCAGCGCCACCGCCAGCACGGCCAGGCTCGGGGCGAGCGCCGCGCCGGCCAGTGCGGCGGCGGTGACCAGCAGCATCCGCGGGACCAGCCGTCGCCGGTCGGCCAGGTCGCCGAGCGGGACGAGGAACAGCAGCCCGACCGCGTAGCCGATCTGCGACGCCGTCACCACGACCGCGGCCGACGACGGGGTCACGCGGAGGTCGGCGCCGATGGCGTGCAGCAGCGGCTGGGCGTAGTACAGGTTGGCCACGGACGCACCCGTGGCCACCGCCAGCAGCAGGATCAGCTTGCGCGAGAGGATCCGTCGAGGCTAGAAGCGCGTCAGGTGCGCGAGCGCACCACGACGCGCGCCCCGCGCGACGGGATCATCGTCACGTTGCGGTGCACCGCGTGCTCGGGCGCGGGGTCGTCGGCCTCGATGTCCAGCCGGCGCGCCATCGCCGTGAGCACGACGCGCTGCTCGGCCATCGCCAGCGCCGCGCCGAGGCAGCGGCGGATGCCGCCCCCGAACGGGATCCAGTCGTAGGTCCCGGGCTTGCGGTCGCGCCAGCGCTCGGGCCGGAACGCGAACGGGTCGGGGTAGACGTCCTCGCGATGGTGGATGAGCAGGATGCTCATCAGCACCGGGGTGTCGGCGGGGACGCCGTACTCGCCGAGCTGCCACGGCACCGTGACGCGCCGGCCGATGATCGGGATCACGGGACGCGAGCGCATCGTCTCGGTGATGACGGCCTCGACGGCCTCCTCGGCGCCGGTGTCGGAGCGCACCGCGTCGCGCAGGTGGTCATAGGCGTGGGGCGTGCGCACCAGGCGCTCCCAGGCCCAGGCCAGCGAGTTGGCCGTCGTCTCGTGGCCGGCGAGGACAAGCGTGAGCAGCTCGTCGCGCAGCTCCTGATCGGTCAGCGCCTCGCCCTCCTCGGTGCGCGCCTGGAGCAGCAGCGAGAGGATGTCCCGGCGCCCGTCGAGGTCGGTGGCCTGGCGGCGCTTGGCGATCACCGCGTAGGTCGGGCGGTCGAGCAGCGCCATGCCGGCGCGGGTGGGGCCGACCGGCTCGTCGCTGGCGATGTTCATCAGCTCGGCCAGCTGGGCCAGCGGCCAGGTCGACGCCGCGACGAGCGAGCGCACCGCGGTGCGCAGGCCGTGCTCGGGCGTCCCGAGCCGCGGGCGACCCTCGATCCCGAAGATCCCGGCCATGATCACGTCGAGCGTGATCGCCTGCATGCGCGGGGCCAGCGCGAACGGCTCGCCGACCGGCCAGCGGTCGATCTCGCGCTCGGCGGCGTCGGAGATCATCTGCGCGTAGCGCTCGATCGCCTCGCCGTGGAACGGCGGCAGCAGCAGCTTGCGCTGGCGCATGTGACGCGGCCCGACGGCGGTGAGCACCGAGTTGGGGCCGACGATCGGCCGCAGCGGCGACTCGCCGGTCAGCGACGGCGCCTGCTCGGGCTTGGCGGTGAACAGCGAGCGGACGTGGTCGGGGTGGCAGGTGACGACCGGGTTGTCGATGCCGATGCTGCTGAAGCGGAAGACCTCGCCGAGCTTGCGCCGCGCCTTGAAGACGAACTCGATCTGGCGCTGGTTGAAGCGGACGACCTGCAGGGCCCGGGGCAGCGGGACCGCGGGCGGGTCGGCCAGCGCCGCGGCGGTCTCGGTGTCGATCGGTCCGGCGGGGGACGGCGGCGCCTCGCGGACCGGCGTGTCGGTGATCTCGGCGGTGGCTCCCATCGGCAGACCTTATCACCGTTTGATGTCACATGCACCGCTGGCGCGCCCGCGCTCGCGCTTGGTTCGGTCGAGCCCGGGAGTGGCGGACTCCGACCGGCGGGCCATGTGTTTGGCCGCAAGTACGGCCCATTTGTGCACCGTTTCCCAGTCGAGCCCGTTGGTAGACTGGCCTATGTCCTGCCACCTCCGACCCCCGTCCACTCATCGAATCGGCGCGTCGTGCCGAAGAGGTTGAGTAGCCGGGTGATTGCCCCACCCTTCACACCTCGCCGCTAGGCAGGAAGGAAGTCGCAGCACATGTTCGAGCGATTCACGGAACGAGCCCGCCAGGTCGTCGTTCTCGCCCAGGAGGAGGCGCGGACGCTCAAGCACAACTACATCGGCACCGAGCACATCCTGCTCGGCCTGCTCCGTGAGGAGGAGGGCCTCGCCGCCCGCGTCCTGGAATCGCTGGACATCACCGTCGAGCGCGTGCGTGCGCAGGTCGTGCGCATCGTCGGCTCCGGTGAGGAGGTCACCAGCGGCCAGATCCCGTTCACGCCGCGCGCGAAGAAGGTCCTCGAGCTGGCGCTGCGCGAGGCGCTGAGCCTCGGCCACAACTACATCGGCACCGAGCACATCCTGCTCGGGCTCGTCCGCGAGAACGAGGGCGTCGCCGC
>JAWVFY010000211.1:0-7497 GCA_033855575.1 Solirubrobacteraceae bacterium | reverse complement strand
CACCGGCAGCGCTTCGCGGGCTTTGACGCCTGCCTGTGCTTCGAGGCCGGCCAGTCCGGTCCCGGTGGCGAGGACGAGGTGGTCGTGCGACGCAAGGCCGCCGGCACGCTGGTGGTCGACGCATACGGGCGCTCGGCGCACTCTGGCTCGTCGCCCGACAGGGGCGCCAACGCCTTGCTGGCGCTGGCCGAGGCGGCCCGGGTCATCGCCCGCCATCACGATCCCGGCGGCCCGCAGCGGCTGACCGCGGTGCCGACGGTGCTGCACAGCGGCGACGCGTTCAACGTGGTCCCCGCCGCCGGCCGGCTGACCAGCGATCTGCGCGCGGACGCCGAACAGCCCTTCGAGGAAGTCCTGGCCGCGGTTCCCGAGACGGTCGGCGGCGTGCGCCTGGAGGCGTCGATGCTCCGGGTCTGGCCGGGGATGGACGCGCGTGGGCCGGCGGGGCCGGTGCTCGCCTCGGCGGGGGAGGCACTCGGCCGGCCGGTCCTCGGTGGCGCCCGCGGCGGGGCGAGCGACGCGAGCCACCTGGCGGGCGCGATTCCCGTGACGATCGACGGCCTCGGCCCGCGCGGCGGCGACGCCCACCACCCCGACGAGTACCTGCTGCGCAGCTCCCTGCGCCCCCGCGCCGAGGTGGCCCTGGCCGTCGCCGCGGCGGCGCTCGGTGTGTAGTTGAGCACGGGTCACCGCGACTTCTCGCCGGTTTACCCGTTACAGTTCCCGAAGTCGTCATAGCCGAGTCTCGATCGGGCCACCGATCGGGAGCGGGGGAACCACTTGGTCCGGGAGATCCGGGCCTGGGGCGAATCGCTGCCATCCGGCGGCGTAGCGCTGTCCTTTCTGCGCGAGCCCGTCAGCTCACCCCGTAGGCATCGGAAAGGAAAGGGAAGTCTCCGTTGTCAACGCATAGCCGATTGGCCTGCGCCCTGGGTGTACTGGGCGTCCTCGTACCCGCGGCAACCGCCAGCGCCGATTCCGGCGGGGTTTCGTACGCATCGACCTCCTCGCAGAGTGCGAACAGCACGAAGCGCGCGAAGTCCACCCACACGACCTCGCCGGCCAGGATCCGCCACCTCGGGGACCGGGTGCCGGTCCGTTCGGGCATGCGCGGGCACGACGTCAAGATCCTGCAGGACTTCTTCAACCGGCTCGGCCTGACGGTCTCGATCGACGGGAGCTTCGGTCATCAGACTCTGGTGGCCACCCGCCGCTTCGAGCAGCGGATGGGGCTGGCGGTCGACGGCGTCATCGACGCCGACGACATCACCGCGCTGCGCAAGGTCGTGGCGCAGGGCGGGTTCCCGCCGGCTCCGCCGGCTCCGGCGCCGGCGGAGCTCCCGCCCGGCTCCAACGCGACCGTCGACGCCAACGGCCTGGCCGCGGCGCCCGCCGACGCGCCGCAGGCGGTCAAGGACATGATCACCGCCGGCAACCAGATCGCGTCGAAGCCCTACCGCTACGGCGGCGGCCACGGGAAGTGGCAGGACTCGGCCTACGACTGCTCGGGGTCGGTCTCCTACGCACTGCACGGCGCCGGGCTGCTGCAGGTCTCGCGCGACTCGACGGGCTTCGAGACCTTCGGCGCCAGCGGGCCCGGCCAGTGGGTGACGATCTACGCCAACAGCGGCCACGTCTGGATGATGGTCGCCGGCCTGCGCTTCGACACGAGCGGCCTGTCGAGCGCCGGCAGCCGCTGGCAGACGGCCAAGCGCAGCAGCAGCGGCTACATCGTCCGGCACCCCGTCGGGCTGTAGATCCAGCGGCGGGGGCGCCCTTCATTAGGGTGCCCCCGATGCCGCCGCGCAAGCCGCGCACCTCCGACGAGGAGATCATCGGCGCCGACACGGCGCTCGTCGAGACCGTCCTCGCCGACGATCAGCGCCTCCAGCGCATCCACGACGAGCTCGACCACGCGTTCGCCGTCATGCGCGACGTGGGGCGCGCCGTCACGGTCTTCGGCTCGGCCCGCGTATCGCACGACAGCCCGCACTACGTGCTGGCGCGCGAGGTCGGCCGCTGCCTGGGCGCCGCGCGGTTGGCGGTCATCACCGGCGGCGGGCCAGGGTGCATGGAGGCCGCCAACCGCGGGGCGCGCGACGCCGGGGCGGTGTCGGTGGGGCTGAACATCGAGCTGCCTTTCGAGCAGCGGCCCAACCTCTATCTCGACGTCTCGCTGGACTTCCACTACTTCTTCACGCGCAAGCTCGTCTTCGTGCGCTACTCGAGCGCGTTCGTCGTCGTTCCCGGCGGCTTCGGCACCCTCGACGAGCTCTTCGAGGCACTCGTCCTCGTCCAGACGCACAAGATCCAGCCGTTCCCCGTCGTGCTCCTCGGCAGCGCGTTCTGGGGACCGCTGGTCGACTGGATGCGCGAACGGCTCGTCGGCGAGGGGATGATCGCGCCGGGCGATGTCGGCCTCGTGCAGGTGACCGACGATCCCGCCGAGGCCTGCCGCCTGTGCTGCGCGGCGGCCGAGGCCCACGGGTTGACCTGAGCTCTGGTATGAAGCCGGTATGAACGGCACCCGGATCCTGGTCGTCGACGACGACGCCGACATCCGCGGGCTCGTCCGGGAGCTGCTCGAGCGCTCCGGCCTGGTGGTGCGGGAGGCGGGCGACGGCAAGGAGGCGCTGCGGATGCTCTACGACGCGCGCCCCGAGCTGATCATCCTCGACATCGCGATGCCGGAGATGGACGGCTGGCAGACGCTCGAGCGCATCCGCGAGATGACCGACGTCCCGGTGATCATGCTGACCGCCCGCGAGGGCGAGCTCGAGGCGGTGCGCGGCCTGAAGGCCGGAGCGGACGACTACGTGCGCAAGCCGTTCGGCCGGCAGGAGCTGCTGGCGCGCGTCCAGGCGCTGCTGCGCCGCTCCAGCGCCGCCCGCCCGCCCGAGCGCGAGACGTTCGACGACGGCCTCGTGCGCATCGACGTCGCCAACGCCGAGGTCAACGTCGCCGGCCGCGACGTCCAGCTCACCCCGCTGGAGTTCCGCCTGCTGCTCGCGTTCGTGCGCAACCGCGACCAGGTGCTCAGCCGCGACCAGATCCTCGACCTCGTCTGGGGCGACAGCGCGGGCGTGGCCGGCGAGCAGGTCAAGCTCTACGTCGGCTACCTGCGGCGCAAGCTCGAGCAGGTCCTCCCGGAGGCCGAGATGCCGATCGAGACGGTGCGTGGGTTCGGCTACCGCTACCGCAGCGCCGCCGCGGCCGCCTAGCGGCCGACGAGCTCGTCGAGCCGGGCGACCAGCTCGCGGGGGCTGAACGGCTTGCGCATGTGCGCATCGGCGCCCGCGGCCGCGCTGGCGTCGGCTGCCCGATCGTGGACGACGGCGGTCAGCACGAGGATCGGGATCGACCGCGTCTGCACCCTGGCCCGCAGGCGGCGGACCAGCTCGTGCCCGTCCATCCGCGGCATCATCACGTCGACGACGGCGATGTCGGGGGTGCGGGTGTCGACGGCCTCGAGCGCCTCGACGCCGTCCCGGGCCGCCAGCACGTCGTAACCCGCGCGCTCGAGCCGCAGGCCGACGAGCGCGAGGATGTCCTCGTCGTCGTCGGCCACCAGGACGACGGGCCGTGCGGCCTCGGGGGTCACGCCGGCGCTCCGACCCGGTCGTAGGGCAGCTCGACACGCACCGACGTCCCCTCGCCCTCGCGGCTGGTCAGTACGACCGAGCCGCCATGGGCGTCGACGATGGTCTTGACGATGGTCAGCCCCAGGCCGGCGCCCGGGACTGCGCGGCTCGTCGCCGAGGACGAGCGGAAGAAGCGCTCGAAGAGCCGCTGCTGCTCGGCGTCCGGGACGCCCACGCCGGTGTCGGAGACCTCGATCACCGCGCCACCGTCCTCGCTGCGCAGCGCGACCTCGACGCGGCCGCCCTCGGGCGTGAACTTCAGCGCGTTGGAGATCAGGTTGTCCAGCGTCTGGCCCAGCCGGTCGCGGTCGCCGCGGACCGGCTGCAGCGTCTCGCCGGTGCTGAGGGCGAGGGCGACCCCGGCGCGCTGGGCGGCTGGGCCCGCGGCCTCGACGGCCTCCGTCACCACCAGGTCGAGGTCGACCGGCGTGGACTCCAGCGCGAGGCGTCCCGCGTCGGCCTGCGCGACGAACAGCATGTCGCCCACGAGTCGCAGCAGGCGCTTGGCGTTGCGGTCGACGACCTCGAGGAAGCGGCGCGCGTCCGGCGAGAGGTCCTGCTCGTCGTCGCGCACGAGCTCGAGGTAGCCGATGATCGACGTCAGCGGGGTGCGCAGCTCGTGGGAGACCAGCGCGAAGAACTCGTCCTTGAGGCGCTCGCCCTCCTGGAGGCTGTCGGCCATCGTGTTGAACGAGCGAGCCAGCTCGACGGGCTCCGCGTCGCCCTCCTCGGCGACCCGCGCCGACAGGTCTCCGGCCGCCAGCCGCCGCGCGGCGCGGGCGGTGCGCCGGACCGGCACGACGATGTAGCGCGTCAGATAGGTCGTCAGCAATGCGATCAGCAACGCCGAGCCGATCAGCCCCCCGATGCCCAGGGCGATGGCCTGCGAGGCCTTGTGGTCGGCGTCCCGGCGCCGCGCGTCGGCGGTCTGCTGCTCGGTGGCGATCAGCTGGTCGACCAGCCGCTGCCGCGCTGCGGTGCCGGGCGCGGCCGCCAGCCGGCGCACCTCGGCGGCCGGGGCCGCGTCGCCGGCCACGAGCGCCGGGAGGCGCATCCGCAGCTGGCGAGCCAGGTCGCGCCGGGCGGCCACGACGTCGGGCGCGGCGCCCAGATGCCCGCGGGCGCCGAGGTCGACCGTGATGAGATCCTGGCGGACCTGCGTCGCGGCGTTGATGACCATCTGCGACGTGCGCGCGGCGTCGGTCGACGAGCGCTGGTCGCGCACCGCGGTCACGAGCACGGCGAACACCGCGGCGACCAGAGCCGCGACGACCCCGCTCGCGGTCCCCATCCTCGTGATGAGGTTGCGGTTCACGGGCAGAGCCTAGATGCGCTGCCCCGTGAACCGGCCGCCGGCGTCAGTCCTCGCCGGCCAGCCGGTCGGCGTCGGGATCCGTCGGGCCGCCCGGGATCGGCTCGCCCTTGTAGTCCTCCGGGTTGTCGACCTTCTCGCCCTCGATGCTGACGCTGCCGTCCTTGTGGTGGCGCAGGCCCGACGGCCCGAGCTTGGCCTCGGGGCCCTCCTCGTAGCCGTGGTCGCCCTCCCGGCCGCCGAACGTCTCGTACTTGCGTTCGTCGTCGGGCCAGTCCTCGAGCTTCTTCGGCGGGTCGTCCTCGAGGTCGGCGAGGCTGCGCTGTTCGTCCTTCTCGGCCATCGGGTCTCCTCCCTGTGGTGGCGTACCTTCGCGGGTACCCTCCCGGCATGAGTGCGAACCTCGCCGCGATCCTGACCGACGCCGCCGCCCGGGACCCCGACGCGATCGCCCTGAAGCTCGACGACGCCGAGCTGTCCTATGGGCTGCTCGACGAGGCCAGCGCCCGCGTGGCGGCCCTGCTGCGCGACAAGGGGGTCGGCCCGGGCGATCGGGTCGGGATCATGCTGCCCAACGTCCCGTACTTCGCCGTCGTCTACTACGGCGTGCTGCGGCTCGGGGGCGTGGTCGTGCCGATGAACGTGCTGCTGAAGGGCCGCGAGGTGAAGTTCTACCTCGAGGATCCGGGCGCGACGGTCGTCTTCGCCTGGCACGACTTCGCCGAGGCGGCGCAGAGGGGCGCCGCCGACGCCGGCGCTGAGTGCGTGCTCGTGGAGCCCGGCGGGTTCGAGCAGCTGCTGGCCGGGGTGGACGAGCCCGGGCGCGAGCTGGCCGACCGGGCCGGCGAGGACACGGCGGTGATCCTCTACACGTCGGGGACGACCGGGACGCCCAAGGGCGCCGAGCTGACCCACGACAACCTGCGGCGCAACGCGCAGATCGCGCTGGGCCTCTTCGACATGGGCTCGGACGCAGTGACCCTCGGGGCGCTGCCGCTGTTTCACTCGTTCGGCCAGACCTGCGGCCTGAACGCCACGATCGCCGGCGGCGGGACGCTCACACTGATCCCCCGCTTCGACCCCGACAAGGCGCTCGAGATCATCGGCCGCGATCGCGTCAACGTCTTCCAGGGCGTGCCGACGATGTACTCGGCGATGCTCCATGCCGGCGCCGCCGACACGGCCGACACCACCTCGCTGACCGTCTGCGCGTCGGGCGGCGCCGCGATGCCCGTCGAGGTCATGAGGACCTTCGAGGCGAAGTTCGGCTGCAAGGTCCTCGAGGGCTACGGCCTGTCGGAGACCTCGCCGGTCGCGTCGTTCAACCACCCCGACCGCGAGCGGAAGGCGGGCTCGATCGGCACGCCGATCGAGGGCGTGGAGATGAAGGTCGTCGACGACGACGGGGCCGAGGTCGCCCAGGGCGAGGTCGGCGAGATCGTCATCCGCGGCCACAACGTCATGAAGGGCTACTGGAACAAGCCCGACGCCACCGACGAGGCGATCAGGGACGGGTGGTTCCATAGCGGCGACATGGCTCAGGTCGACGAGGAGGGCTACTTCTTCATCGTCGACCGCAAGAAGGACATGATCATCCGCGGCGGCTACAACGTGTACCCCCGGGAGATCGAGGAGGTCCTCTACGAGCACCCCGCGGTCCGCGAGGTCGCGGTGGTCGGGATGCCCGATGACTCGCTGGGAGAGGAGGTCGGTGCTGCTGTCGCGCTCAAGGAGGGCGAGCACGCCACCGAGGAGGAGCTGCGCGACCACGCCAAGGAGGCGGTGGCGAGCTACAAGTACCCCCGGAGGATCTGGTTCGTCGACGAACTGCCCAAGGGGCCCACCGGGAAGATCCTCAAGCGCGAGATCGAGGTCCCGGCAGCGGTCGAGGAGAAGGCCTGACCACTCCCCGGCGACGTGGTAGGTTCCGCGCGACCTGCCGCGGGGGGGCCGCGGACAAGCGAAGCAAAGGACTCAAGGCAGATGCCGACAGGCACCGTGAAGTGGTTCAGCGACGACAAGGGCTTTGGCTTCATCACGCCCGACGAAGGCAGCAAGGACCTCTTCGTCCACCACAGCGGGATCGTCGCCGAGGGCTATCGCTCTCTCGCCGAGGGCGCCCGCGTCTCCTACGACGAGGAGCCCGGCGACAAGGGCCCCAAGGCGGTCAACGTCCAGATGGTCTGAGCGGCCGCGCCGGCCTCAGTGGTCGGCGACGCGCCCGTCCTCGGGCTCGATCCCGAGGCCGTCCTCCACCCAGCGCTGGATCCCGCCGGCCAACGAGTACGCGTCGTAGCCCGCGGCCCGGAAGGCCTGCGTGGCCATCGCCGAGCGCGCGCCCAGACGGCACTGGAAGATCACCGGACGGTCCCGGTCGATCGTCTCGGCCTGCGAGGCGAGGCGCTCGAGCTCGATGTGCCGCGCGCCGGCGATGCGCCCCTCGTCCCACTCGTAGGTCTCGCGCACATCGATGAGCTGTGCCTCGGACCCGTCGAGCAGCTCGCGGGCCTGCTGCGGGGTGATCTCGATGCCGGGCTCGGAGAA
>JAWVFY010000210.1:0-3316 GCA_033855575.1 Solirubrobacteraceae bacterium | reverse complement strand
GCCTCCACGAGGGCGACAACCCGCACCGCTGGTACTCGCCCGCTGACGTGGAGACGGTGGCCAACGCCATCACCGCCGACCTCAAGAAGCTCGACCCTGCGAGCGCCCGGTACTTCGATGCCCAGCGCCGGGCGTTCGAGACACAGGGCCTCTCGTCCTACCACGCGGCGATCAGCTCCATCAGGGCCCGGTACGCCGGGGTGCCCGTCGGCGCCTCGGAGAGCATCTTCGAGCTCCTGGCTCCGGCGCTGGGCCTGCACCTCATCACGCCGCCCGGCTACATGAAGGCGATCAGCGAGGGCACCGATCCCACCGCGGGCGACAAGCAGACGATCGACCAGCAGATCGCGCGGCGGCAGATCAAGGTCTGGGTCTACAACTCCCAGAACTCGACGCCGGACATCGCTCGGCTGACCAAGCAAGCCGAGGCCGAGCACATTCCGGTGACGACGATCACCGAGACGCTCACGCCGGCGACCGACAGCTACGAGCAGTGGCAGACCGCGCAGCTGCGCCGGC
This sequence comes from Solirubrobacteraceae bacterium, assembly GCA_033855575.1. Lineage (GTDB taxonomy): Bacteria > Actinomycetota > Thermoleophilia > Solirubrobacterales > Solirubrobacteraceae > BP-464. The sequence continues at coordinate 2,797 of JAWVFY010000210.1, read as the reverse complement.
TCCAGGCCGCCCTGCAACTGGCGACGGGCCGGTGACCGTGCGGCCCGCCATCGAGCTCGCCGACGCCACCGTCCGGCTCGGCGGACAGGTGATCTGGGAGCACGTCGAGCTCACCATCGAGGCGGGGGAGTTCGTCGGGATCCTCGGGCCCAACGGCGCGGGGAAGTCCACGCTGCTGCGGGTGCTGCTGGGATTGCAGCCGCTGGCGGGCGGCCGTGCGACCGTTCTCGGCGACGCCGCCGGCCGCGCCAACCGGCGGATCGGCTATCTCCCGCAACGCCGCACCTTCGACCGGGTGACCCGTGTGCGGGGGGTCGACCTCGTCCGCCTGGGCCTCGACGGCGCCCGCTGGGGGCTACCGCTGCCGGTGCCCGCTCGCTTCGCGGGGGCCGCGCGCCGCGCGGCGGCCCAGAGGGTCGAGGAGGTCATCGGGCTCGTCGGGGCCGAGCGTTACGCGCGGCGACCGATCGGCGAGCTGTCGGGCGGGGAGCAGCAGCGCCTGCTCATCGCCCAGGCCCTGGTGCGCCGCCCGGACATCCTGATCCTCGACGAGCCGCTCGATAGCCTGGACCTCGCCAACCAGTCGGCGGTCGCCGCGCTGGTCCAGCGCATCTGCCGCAGCCAGGGTGTGGCGGTCCTGCTCGTCGCCCACGACGTCAACCCGCTCGTGGGCTATCTCGATCGCGTCGTCTACCTCGCCGCCGGCCGCGCCGTGACGGGGCCGGTCGAGGAGGTCATCACCAGCACGACGCTCAGCGACCTGTACGGCGTGCCGATCGAGGTGCTGCGGACGTCGGACGGCAGGCTCGTCGTCGTCGGGCAACCCGAGGGCACCTTCGCGCACGGCCCGCACCACGCGCTGACATGACGCCCACCCTCAGCCCGAACGTCTTCTCCGACGTCGACCAGCTCCTGAGCTATCAGTTCATGGTCAACGCGCTGGAGGCGGGCACGATCGTCGCGGTCATGGCCGGGCTCATCGGCTGGTTCATGGTCCTGCGCCGGCAGAGCTTCGCCGGGCACACCCTGTCGGTGATGGCCTTCCCCGGGGCGGCCGGCGCATCGCTCGCCGGCCTGCCCCTGGCCGCCGGCTACTACCTGGCGTGCGGCGTGGCCGCGCTGGCGATGGCGGCGGGAGGGCGATCAGGCCGGCAGAGTCAGAGCTCGGAGACAGCGACCATCGGCGTCGTCCAGGCGACCGGGCTGGCGCTCGGATTCCTCTTCCTCTCGCTCGACAAGGACGTCCTCGGCGGCCTCGAGAACCTGCTCTTCGGCACCTTCCTGGGCGTCACGCCCGGCCAGGTCCTGACGCTGCTGGTGGTGGCCTGCCTGGTGATCGCCGTGCTGGCGGTCGCGGGCCGCCCGCTGCTGTTCGCGTCGATCGATCCGGGCGTCGCCCGTGCCCACGGCGTGCCGGTGCGGTGGCTGTCGACCGGCTTCATGGTGGTCCTCGGCCTGGCCATCGCCGCCACCGCCCAGATCACGGGCGCGCTGCTGGTCTTCGCGCTGCTCGTGGCGCCGGCGGCGAGCGCGCAGGTGATCACCACTCGGCCGGCAGCCAGCCTCGCGCTGACCGTCGCGCTGGGCCTCCTGACCACCTGGCTCGGGCTCGGGCTGGCCTACTTCTCGCCGTACCCGGTCGGGTTCTTCATCACGACCGTTGCCTTCGCCATCTACGCGTTGGCGCGTCTTCTGCAGCTCGCGCGCACGCGGGCGCGCGAGAAGGTCTGATGTTCGCGCACGAGTTCATCCGCAACGCGTATCTCGCCGGCACGTTTACCGCCCTCGCCGCCGGCGTGGTCGGCTGGTTCGTCGTCCTGCGCGCCCAGGTGTTCGCGGGCGACGCGCTGAGTCACATCGCCTTCACCGGGACGGTTGCGGCAGCGGCGATCGGCATCGATGCCCGCATCGGCCTGTTCGCCGGCACGCTCGGGCTGGCCGCCGTCATGGCCGCGCTGGGGCCCCGCGTGGCCGTCGAGGATGCGACGATCGGCACCGTCTTCGCGTGGATCCTCGGCCTCGGCGTCCTCTTCGAGACGCTCGCGGCAGGAGGCACGGGCATCGCGACCGCCAACACGCTGTTCGGCTCGATCTTCGGCCTGGACGCAGCCCATGCCCGTGTGGCGGCCGGCGTCGCGCTGGCCGCTGCGATCGCCACCGCCGCCCTGGCGCGCCCGCTGCTCTTCGCGTCGGTCGACCCGGCGGTGGCGCGGGCGAGCGGCGTCCCGGTCCGCGCGGTCGGCGTCGCGTTCATGCTGATCCTCGGCGCCGTCGCGGGCGAGGCCACCCAGGCGGTGGGCGCATTGCTGCTGCTCGGCCTCATCGCCGCGCCCGCGGGCGCCGCCCGCCGGCTGACCGCCGATCCCTGGACCGGGCTGGCGCTGTCGACCGCGATCGCCGTCGCCTGCATGTGGATCGGCCTGGCCCTGAGCTATGCGATCAACGGCCTGCCGCCCAGCTCGGCGGTGATCCTGACCGCCGCCGTCACCTACCTCCTGGCCGCAGCGTTTGCCGGCCGGATGCGGGCAACCGCGCGGTTACCATGGCTTCGTGGCTCGGTCGCGGATCAAGATGCCCTGGGCTGATCACGCAGCCGAGGAGCTGGTGCGCGCCGGCTATCGCCGCGGCGGCGCCCGCAGCGCCGTGCTGGAGCTGCTCGGCGAGCAGGGGTGCGCGCTGTCGGCCTTCGACATCGAGGCCCAGCTGGCGCAGTCGGCCCGCCACGTCGCGCGCGCCTCGATCTACCGGATCCTCGAGGAGCTCGAGCGGCTCAGGCTCGTCGCGCGCATCGAGGTCG
>JAWVFY010000209.1:0-4960 GCA_033855575.1 Solirubrobacteraceae bacterium | reverse complement strand
AGCGACCAGGCGAGCGCCCGCGGGCCTCCAGCCGGCGCCGTGCTCATCATCGCCTCCGCGGGCGGCACCGTCACCGCCGGGAGCGCCACGCTGACCTTCGCGCCCGGAAGCCTCCCGAGCGACGCCTATGTGACGGTCACGCCCGTCCAGGTCCTCCTCCCGGGCCAGCAGACCTCCTCGACCGCCTATGACCTCAAGGCCGTCGACGTCGCGACCGGCGCCCTGATCGAGCAGTTCAACAGCGCCCCCGTCCTGTCTGTGGCCGGTGCCGGCGGGGGCACCTCGATCTACTACCTGCCGTCCGGCGGGAGCCCCGTCCAGATCGCGTCGACCGTCGATCTCGCGACGGGCACCATCACGGCCGGCCTGCCGCACTTCTCCACCTACGTCGTCTCCTACGTCGACACGCAGAACACCCAGGGCACCGACCCCCGCTCGTGGACCATCACCCTCGACGCGACCCAGGCGCACACGGTCATCGTCAGCTCGGACGGCTCCGTGCTGACCGTCTCGATCGACGGCGTCGTCGACTCTCAGAACGGCACCCAGTCCCTGACCGGGCTCAACGGCCTGACGATCACCGGCGGCGTCGAGAACGACGCCCTGACCGTCGACATCACCGACACGCCGATCCTGGTTCCGATCACCTTTCACGGTGGCGGCGGCGTCAACAGCGTCACGCTCAGCGGCGCCCCCGTGGGCACCACGTGGACCGTGGGGGCCACCTCGATCACGGTCACCGCGATCAACGACCTGCCCGCCGAGAACGACGACGGCACGCCGATACTCGACAGCAACGACCTGCCGACCTACGTCACCCGCACCGACCTGCAGTCGCTGACCTTCGACGGCGTCTCGTCGATCGTGGCCGACTCGCTGGAGGGCAAGGTCGACAAGCTGGTGGGTCCCAGCACCGACACGAGCTGGACCGTGGCCGGCGACACGACGGGTTCCATGACGGCGACGGGGCTGGGCACGATCGCCTTCAGCGGCTTCGATCTGCTGGCCGGCGGCACGGGGCAGGACACGCTCACCGGCCCGAACGGCGGCTCGACCTTCCACGTCTCGGGCGCCAACAGCGGCTGGTTCGTGGGCGCCATCACCACCACGAGCTCGGCCAACGACACCGGCACCCCGACGACGACGACCTCCGAGGCCGACCTCCTCTTCACCGGCTTCGACCGCATCGTCGCCGGCACGGGCGGCACCGACACGCTCATGGGTCCGACGGGCCTGGAGGAGCAGGACGCAGCCGACCCGACCGGCGAGTGCGACGTCCCGCAGAGCGACGGCACCGCGAACCCGGCCTGCCCGGTCGCGCCCCCGGCGACGTGGACGATCACGGGCACCGGCGCCGGCACGGTCTGGAGCGGCACGGTCGCGTTCAGCGGCTTCGAGGCCCTGACCGCCGATGCCGCCGGGCTCGACCAGGTCACCGGCCCCTCCGGCACGACGGGGTGGACGCTGACGGGCGACCAGGCCCTCACCGTGTCGGGGATGACGCTGACCGGCTTCGACGCGCTCGTCGGCGGCGGGGGCGCCAACACGCTCACCGGCGTGACGACCGGCGGCGACTGGGTGCTCACGGGCACGGGCGCCGGGCGCGCGCAGGACATGGTGTTCAGCGGCTTCACCGCGCTGGTGGCCGGCACGGCCGTGGGCGCCGTCGACCGCGTCTCGGGGCCGAACAGCGCCACGACCTGGACGATCGGCTCGGGTGGCGGCCTGACGGTCCTCGGCCTCACGCTCACGGGCTTCGACAAGATCACCGGTGGGGACGGCACCGACACGCTCGTCGGCTCGTCGGCGACCACGACCTGGTTCGGCAACGGCATTGGCGCCGGCATGGTCGGCGCCTACACGTTCACCGGGTTCAACGCCCTGACCGGCAGTGGCAGCAACACGATCACCGTCGACGTGGACGGCGGCACGACGAGCTCTGTCCTCGGCATGACCCTCACGGGCTTCGGCACGATCAACGTCCAGGCGCAGGCGACCCACGTCGAGTCGGGCACCAGCGGCAGCGACACGATCGTCATCGACGCGGGCTCGCAGGCGGGCTACACGAAGGTGACCATCAATGGGACGAGCCACGAGTTCAAGAATCCCAACACGACGCTCGTCCTCGAGGGTCTCGGCGGCGACGACACGATCCAGATCCACTCGCTGGACTCGCTGTTTCACGCGAGCATCCAGATCTATGGCGCCGACCAGATCGACGCCAACGGCGACTCGGACTTCAGTGGCTGGGTCCACGACTTCCAGGGCCGCACCGGCGGGACCGACACCGTCTCCATCACCGGGAGCATCAACACCCACGGCGGCTCGATCTTCAGCGTCAGCTCGTCCTTCACCATCTCGTCGGGGACGTCCGGCTCGCCCGTCGTGGTCGACCTGGGCGCGGGTGACCTGACGGCGTGGGCGCGCGACCTGGGCGTCCGGCTGGAGAACGCGGTTCCGGTCTGGGTCGCGAACCGCTCCGCGACGATCACCATCGGCAACTACGTCTCCATCCTGGGCCAGGCGATCGCCCTGCGCGCCTACTCGGACGACGGCATCAGCCTGTCGGCGGTCTTCGATCTCGGGAACGCCACGGTCAACACCGTGCTCGACAGCGTCCTGAGCCCGATCCTGGGCACCGGCTTCCCGACCGCCATGCCGGTGAAGGTCCTCGACAAGCAGGCGACGACCGGCATCACGATCGGCAGCAACGACACGATCACGGCGAGCACGTCGCTGGACATCTACGCCGGCAGCTTCGTCAACTCCTCCGGCCGCTCGCTGAGCTCGCTGTTCAGCATCGGCTACGTCCGCGCCGTGGCCACGGCCACGGTCTTCATCGACCAGAACACCCAGCTCAGCGCAGGCACCCGCGCCGACGTGTTCGCCGAGGCCGAGTCGGTCGCCTCCATTGTCACGAAGACGGCCCGCTTCAACACCGACCAGAAGGTGCCGGGCCCGCTGAGCACCCTCGTGATCTCGGCGGCCATCGCGCTGGCGTCGACCACCGCGCAGACGACGCTGAGCGTGAACTCGTCGGTGACCGGCGGCACCTCGGCCAACGTCCACGCCACGGGCGGCGTCTCGGCCATCGCCGACGCGACGTCCGGGCAGCTGTCCAACGGCACCGCCGCCGCGGCAGCGGGCATCTCGGTGTCGACGTCGGACATCGAGACGACGATCAACGGAACGATCACGGCCAAGACGCAGACCAACGGGCCGATGGCCGTCTACTTCGATCCGACCGCGAGCTCGGGCCAGCCGGGCTACTGGAGCTCGTCGACCTATCAGCTCTACGTCGGATCCAACGGCTTCGAGACGGGTGATGCGGTGGTCTACGACACCGCCAAGGGCACGGGCCTCGGCGGCGCCGACGCCGGCCTCATCAGCGGAACGACCCTGTACGTCATCCAGAAGGGCGGCGGCTACATCCAGCTCGCCGCGACGCGGCTGGCCGCCTTCGCCGGGCACGCCATCCACCTCGGCGCCGACCTGGTGTCGTCGCTGAGCATCCCCTACACCGGCGTCGAGGTCATCCCGGGCTTCTCCATCATCGGCAACAACGAGTCGGTGATCACGAAGACCTTCGGCGGCAGCGCCGTCGACACGACGACCAACGCGATCACGGTCGGGACCAACGCGTTCAGCGGCAGCGGCTGGAACGCGAGCATCTGGCCCACGTCGTTCGCGGTGGGGCAGGCGGTCAAGTACACCGCGGGCTCTGGTTCCTCGATCGCCGGCCTGACCAGCGGGCAGGTCTACTTCGTCATCACGGACACCAGCGCCGTGAACATCACCGGCGACTACGTCTTCGCCGGCAGCCAGGTCATCAAGCTCGCGACCTCGCTGGCCAACGCCAAGGCCGGGATCGCGATCGACCTCGGCACCGTCGTCGGCAATGGGTTCTCGCTCGACGCGCTGCACTCCCTGACGTCGGACTCGGTCGCCGGGCTCGGCGCCGTGTCGGCGCTCGACGCCAACGCCAAGGGCACCGCCTCGGCGGGTCTGGAGACGTCCACCGGCTCCCTCGGGAAGCTCAAGGACAAGTTCGCCAACGCGAACCTCTTCCAGCTCCTCTACGACAAGCTCGTGGCCAAGTACGGCGCGAACATGCCGTCGAACGCGATGGACTCGTCAACCGGCCTGTCGTTTGCGATCGGGATTGCCTACGTCGACTCGACGGTCAAGACGACGATCGGCCCGAACGCCGTCCTGAAGTCCAACGGCGACATGACGGTGGGCGCGAACCTCAGCCAGCGCGTGCAGGGCGCCGGCGACTCCTCCATCGTGCCCGTGGCCGACAAGACGACGACGGCGAAGGACGGGACCTCGACCACCGAGAAGGGCGGCTCGAAGAAGAACGCGGTCAGCGTCGCGCTCAACATCAACGTCGCGAGCGACGTCGCGCGCACGACCGTCGGCGACGGCGCGCAGCTCGACGCGCTCGGCGCGATGACGATCGCCACCGAGCTGAAGCTGCCGTTCCTCGGCCGCCTCGACGGCATCCCTGGTTCGCTGAGCGACGTGGTCGCCGGCCTGCGCAGCGAGCCGGGCAAGCTTGCCGGCATCGCCGACGGCACCCTGGGTCTGCGCTCCCTGTTCGTCAACAGCTGGGCCCGTGCGGCCGCGCAGGGAGACAAGATCGGCTTCGCCGGGGCGCTGGGCCTGCAGTTGCTCACCGACGATGCGCAGACGCTCGTCGGCAACAACGTCCGGATCAACCAGGACACCAACTGGCGCGACCACTCCCAGAACCCCGCGGCGCTGAACGCCCCGGGCGTCAGCGCCCAGCTCGTGGTGGTGCGCACCACCAACGACGAGCAGCTCATCGACATGTCGGGCAACTTCAGCCAGCTCTTCGGCCTGTTCAGCAAGAGCATCAAGGCGGCCAAGGGCGCCAAGGGCGGCGTCGGCGGCGCGGTCAGCGTCATCAAGATGGACAACACGACCAAGGCGACGA
>JAWVFY010000208.1:0-3815 GCA_033855575.1 Solirubrobacteraceae bacterium | reverse complement strand
GATCGCGTCGGCGTCGGCGCCGGCCAGCCGCGTCGGCAGGCCCTGCGCCGCGAGCAGCCCCGCGACCTCCGTGCGCAGCGCGTCCTGGCCTGAGAGCCGCAGCGCGACCAGCAGCCCCAGCGCGACGGCCACGCCGTGCCGGTAACGCCCGTAGCCGGTGACCGTCTCGATCGCATGGCCGACGGTGTGGCCGAGGTTGAGCACCTGGCGCAGGCCGGCGTCGCGCTCGTCGGCGGCAACGATCGCCAGCTTGGTCCGGGCGCAGGCCAGGACCGTCGCCGGGTCGTCGACCGCCCCGCCGCGGACGCGCTCCCACAGCGGGTCTCCGGCGATCAGCGCGGTCTTGACCACCTCGGCGTAGCCCGCGGACCGCTCGGCCGCGGGCAGGGTCCGCAGGGTCTCGGGCAGGACGTGGACCGCCTCGGGCTGGTGGTAGGCGCCGACGTAGTTCTTGGCCTCGGGCAGGTCGACGCCGGTCTTGCCGCCGTAGGCGCTGTCGACCTGCGCCACCAGCGTGGTGGGCACGTGGACCACGGGGATGCCGCGCTGGTAGGTGGCCGCGCAGAACCCGGCGACGTCGCCGACGACGCCCCCGCCGACGGCGACGACTCGGCCGCTGCGCGTGATGCCGGCGCGGGCCATCGCGCTCCACACCCGCTCGGCGGTGGCGAGCGTCTTGTGCTGCTCGCCGGGGGCGATGGCGAACGCGCCCTCGGCGTGCAGCGGGGCCACGTGCTCGTCGGAGAGCACGAAGTCGCCGTCGCGGCGCTCGGGCGCCCGGCCCACCCACACCGGATGGACGGGCGAGAGGATCAGCTTCTCGCCGGCGGCCGGGCGCTCGGGGCCGAGCCGGCCGCCGGGCAGGACATGGATGTCGGCCAGCGCCTCGTAGAGCGGCCGGCGGCTGGTCAAGCGCGCGGCGAACCGCTCGCGGTCGCGGGCGAGCGGGCGCCCTTCCCCGGCCGCGCGCGTCCACGCCGTCTCCTCGTCGACCTCCAGCCAGGCCACGGTGTGGCCGCCGAGGTCGGGGGCGCTCTCCACGGCGCCGCCGCCGAGGGCGACCACCTCGGCGCCCGAGGCCAGCGCGGCCGCGACCACCTCGCGCTCGGCGTCCCGGAACTCGGCCTCCCCCACGCGGTCGAAGAACGCCTCGACGGGCTCGCCGGCGCGCTCGGCCAACAGGTCGTCGGTGTCCACGCCGCCCAGCTCACGGGCAAGCGTGGTCTTGCCCGCGCCCATGAAGCCGATCAGGACGAGCGCCAACCGATGCGCTCCTCGTAGGCGCGCAAGGCGGCGAGCACGTCGTCGATGTGGTCGCCCCCGAACTTGGCGCGGTACGCGTCGGCGAGCACCAGCGCGACCATCGCCTCCCCCACCACGCCCGCTGCGGGCACGACGCACGAGTCGGTGCGCTCGCGCAGGGCATCGGCGGGCTCGTGGGTCGAGATGTCGACCGAGCGCAGCGGCTTGGTCAGCGTGGGGATCGGCTTCATCGCGACCCGTGCCCACAGCGGCTCGCCGGTGGTCATCCCGCCCTCCAGGCCGCCCGAGTGGTTGGTCTCGCGGTAGTAGCCGCGCTCATCGGAGTAGAAGATCTCGTCGTGGGCCTGCGAGCCGGGGCCCGCCGCGACCTCGAAGCCCGCGCCGAACGCGACCCCCTTGGCGGCTTGGATCGAGCACAGCGCGCCCGCCAGCCGCCCGTCGAGGCGCTCCTCCCACGAGACGTGCGAGCCCAGCCCCGGCGTCACGCCGAAGGCGACGACCTCGAAGACCCCGCCGATCGACTCGTTGGCCTTGCGCTGGACGTTGATGTGCTGAACCATCGCCCGGGAGGCCTCGGCATCGAGGCAGCGCACCGGGTCGGCGTCGACGGCGTCGAGCTCGTCCAGCGACGGCGGCAGCTCGCGCTGCGCCGCGACGGGGCCGATCGCCACCACGTGCGAGCGAACCTCGACCCCCACGGCGCGCAGGAACGCCTTGGCCAGCGCGCCTCCCGCCACGCGCGCGGCGGTCTCGCGGGCGCTGGCGCGCTCGAGCACGTTGCGGACGTCGGAGAACCCGTACTTCCACACGCCGACGAGGTCGGCGTGGCCCGGACGAGGGAGGTGGACCTCTCCGACCTCCGCCTCGACCGGCCACGGGTTCATCCGATCCTCCCAGTTGGCGTAGTCGCGGTTGGCGACCTGCAGCGCCACCGGGCCGCCCAGCGTCCGCCCGTGACGCACGCCGGCCGTGACCTCGGCGCTGTCGCGCTCGATCTTCATCCGGCCGCCGCGGCCGTGGCCGAGCTGGCGACGCGCCATGTCGCCGTCGATCAGCCCGCGGTCGAGCTCCAGGCCGGCGGGCAGTCCCTCGACCACGCACGTCAGGCCCGGGCCGTGCGACTCGCCGGCGGTGGTCATGCGGAGGCCCATGGGGCCCCTGACTCTATTGGCCGGTTGAGGTGCCCGCGGGCCACGCGGCGGCGACAGGGGGCGGCCCCTGCGACGATCCGCTGACCCGGCCGGTGGTCGCGGCGGAGGCGCTGCGAAGCGTCAGCACCCCGTGCGCCCAGTCGTAGGCATACCGGCTGACGAACGTCTCGCCGGCGGCGATGGCCTGCGCGAGCATGGCCGCGCCGGTCTTCGCCTTGCGGTGGCGGAAGGCCGTGGCCTGCGCCTCGGTCGCCGTGCGCTTCTCGGAGAGCCTGCTGACCTTCAGCTCGTAAGGAAGGTTCGGCTGACCTGGCACGTTGAAGAACTCGGACTGGCCCTGCCGCAGCTCGACGACCTGGCAGGACTGGCGTGACGGGCGGCAGGTCCCCTCGCCGATCACCCAGGACACGCCGCTGAGCAGGAAGGTGGCGACCTTGCCCCCGGCCCGGACGCCGAGGAAGGCCGCGACGGGCTGCTGGCCGGCCCGCAGCCCGGTCAGCCGCGGGATGTTGAGGTGCTCGGAGGTCTTGTACGCGCCTCCCCAGAGGACGTCGATGCGATAGCCGGCGAGGATGCCCCGCGGGGTGCTCGGAGGACCCGACACGGGCGTGGGACCACTGACGGGCGTGGGATTGGCCCCGGGCGTGGGGTTCTTCACGGGTGCGGGCTTGGGCAGCGGCTTGGGCCGCACGGCGGGCGTGGAGGGCGCCGGCGCCGGCGTGACCCCTGCGCCCGTGGACGGGGCCGAGGCGGCTGGCGTCGAGGCCCCGGACGACGCGGTCGTCGTCGAAGTCGCTGAACCCCCAGCCGCGGCGGCCTGATGGAACGGGTCGTGGTAGCGGCCATGGGCATGCTGCGTCCATGGGGAGTCCGCGACGACACTGACCTGATGCGCCACGACGGGCGCGCCGGTCCCCGCGGCCACCGCCGGCGGCGGCACCACCGGCGTTGCCTTGCCGCCGAGCTTCGGCACGACGACCGGGACGGCCGCGACGGCGATGACCAGCAGGACCGCCAGCGGCCACAGCCGCTTGTCGACCAGGTCGGAGCGGATGGCGCGCAGGAGGCTCATCCGCCCGCTCCGAGCACCGCGGCTGACGCCGTGGGCGCCGTGGTCGAGCCGACGCTGGTCGCCGGCGTGACCGGCGAGCCGGTGGCGGTCGCGGGCGAGGGGACGGCCGCCGTGTAGGTCGTCGCCGAGATGACCGCCGAGACCTGCTGGGCACCAGGCGGGAGAGTGAGGTCGATCGAGTTGACCACAACGAGTCGCCCGCGAACGGCGATGGCCTTGTGACGGAGCGTGGCGAAGGACTCGATCCGGCGCAGGAAGCTCTGAAGGTCGGCGTAGCTGCCCTGGAACGTCAGAGAGATCGGCATGGCCTGGGCCGCGGGGGCGGCGGC
>JAWVFY010000207.1:0-4056 GCA_033855575.1 Solirubrobacteraceae bacterium | reverse complement strand
GACGTCCTGCGGGCGCTGGCGAAGTCGCCCCAGTCCGCGGACGCGTTCCTGGCCGAGTGCGAGCTCGCCCGCGGCGGCGACCCGCGGCTCGACGCGCACCTCGACCGCTGCCGCGCCGCGCTGGCGCTCACCGAGCCCGAGTGGCAGGCGCGTGCCCTCGTCGAGGATCTCGCGCTGGCCCTGCAGGCGTCCCTGCTGGTCCGCCACTCGACGCCCGCCGTCGCCGGCGCGTTCTGCGCCTCGCGGCTCGGCGAACGCCCGCACAAGTCCTTCGGGACGCTGCCGGCGGGCACCGACGGCGCGGCGATCGTCGACCGCGCCCTCGCCCTCTGACCCCGCCGGAAGCGTCGAGTGGACAGTTGAGGCCGCTATGCGGCCCTAAGTGTCCACTCGATGCGCTGGGGTGGGCTCGACCGTGACGACGGTGACCACGGCGAGGGCGGCGATGCCCTCCTCGCGGCCGACGAAGCCGATGCCCTCGCCCGTCGTGGCCTTGACGTTGACCGGCGCGCCGAGCGCCGCCCCCAGCGCGGCGGCGATCGCCTCACGGTGGGGGCCGAGCTTGGGACGCTGCAGCGCGACGGTCGTGTCGGCGTAGGCGGGAGCGAACCCGGCCCGCCCGGCGAGCGTGACCGCTTCGCGCAGCAGCTCGAGCGAGTCGGCGCCGGCAAACCGCGGGTCGGTGTCGGGGAAGTGCGCGCCGATGTCGCCCAGGCCGGCGGCGCCGAGCAACGCGTCGATCAGCGCGTGGGCCAGGACGTCGCCGTCGGAGTGCGCGGCGGGCCCCGACTCGTGCTCGATGTGCACGCCGCCGACGATCAGCGGCCGGCCTGCCTCCAGGCGGTGCGAGTCCCAGCCGATGCCGGTTCTCATCCGATCGGCTCCATCTGGCGCCGGCGGCCGTCGAAGACGGCCAGCTCCGTGACGCCGTGGTCGGCCAGCAGCGCGACGGCGTCCTCGTAGCGGTAGCCGAGCTGGTCGGGCTCGTGTGCGTCGGAGGACAGGGCCAGGGGCACGCCGGCGTCGACGAGCATCTCCAGCAGCGCGGCGGACGGGTAGATCTCCCCCACCGGCTTGCGCAGGCCCGCGGTGGAGACCTCGACGGCGACTCCGCTCTCGGCGATCTGCTCCATCGCCAGGTCGTAGTAGAAGCGCAGGTCGCGCTCGGGCCACGGACGCCCCGACTGGGTTGGGCCCCAGTACTTGACGAGATCGGGGTGGGCGAGCACGTCGAACATCCCGCTGGCCGCCGCCTCGCCCAGCCAGGTGAAGTAGGTCCGCCAGACGTGGTCGGGCGAACGGCCGCTGTTCCAGACGTCGTACTTGTCGTAGTCCAGCGCGCCCTCGGCCAGGAAGTGGATCGACCCGATGACGTAATCCCACTCGCGCTGCTCGAGCAGCTCGCGCATCCGCTCCTCGCGGCCCGGCACGAAGTCGGCCTCGATCCCCAGCCGCAGGTCGGTCTCGTCGCGCACGAACGAGCAGTAGGCGTCGAGATCGTCGTGGGCGTACTCCTGCCACAGCGGGTGCTGCCAGACGTCGAGCGCCGCGGTGAAGCGGTAGACGTGCTCGGCCACGCCGAGCTCCTCGATCCCGCGCTCGGACGCGACCTCCCGGTAGCGCTCCGCGTTGGCCGCCGTGAAGGCGCGCGCGGCGGTCTGCTCGAGATCGTCAGGGCGAAGATGGACGTGGTAGTCGGTCAGCACGCGGCCGGAACGCTAGCCGCACCAGCGCGGAGGGCGACTGGCCGCCCGTGGCCAGCCACGAGCCGGCCATGATCAGCAGCAGCCCGGCGACCGACGCCGAGCCGAGGCTCTCGCCCAGGAACGCGACGCCGAGCGCGACGGCGATGATCGGGTTGACGTAGGTGATCACCGAGGCGCGGCTGGGGCCCGCCTCGGCGACCAGGAAGAACATCGTGGCCAGCGCGATCGCCGTGCAGGCGACGCCGAGGACGGCGATCGAGGCGATCACCTTCGCCGGGGGCGCCGCGCTCGGGGCGAAGATCAGCCCGGTCGGTGCCAGCAGCAACGCGGAGATGCCCAGCGATGCGGCGACCGGGCCGAGGGGGTGCAGGTGCGACATCCGGGTGCGGATCAGCATCGGCCCGGCGGCGTAGCCGACCGTGGCCACCAGCATGCACGCCACGCCGATCAGCTCGCGGGGCCGGCCGGCGACGTCGATGCCGACGAGCGCCACGACCCCGGCGAGGCCCACGAACAGCCCGGCCAGGCGGCGGCCGGTCACCCGCTCGGACGGGTTGAAACGGATCGACATCACCGCGATGGTCAGCGGGACCGCGGCCACGAGGATCGCCGAGAGCGAGCTCGAGATGTAGCGCTCGCCCACCGGGATCGCCGTGAACGGGATGCTGATCTCGATCACCGCGAAGGCGACCACCACCTTCCAGTGCTCGCGGACCCCGCGAAACGCGCCGACGCGCCAGGCCACCGGCATCAGCACGAGCGCGCCGAGCGCGATCCGGGCCCACGCCACGAAGGCCGGGGAGTCGTGCTCGACCGAGACCTTGATCAGGAAGTACGGGATGCCCCACAGCACCGAGCAGGTGGCAAAGGCGATCCAGGCACGGCGCGACATCGCGCGACATGCTCGCAGCGCCCTGCGGCCGCCGCCACGATTCCTGCTGATGGCCGCAGAAGCCGCGCTGATGGCCGAGCCCGCCTACGATCCCCGCCATGGCCGACTGGTCGACGATCTCCTCGCTGGCCACCGGCGCCGGCACGCTGGTGCTCGCGGTGGCCACGTTCGCCTCCGTGCGCTCGTCGAACCGCTCGGGGCGCATCGCGGAGACCGCGCTGCGCGAGCAGCGCCGGCCGGTGCTGGTGCACTCGCGCCTCGATGACCCCGTCCAGAAGATCGCGTTCGCCGGCGGGCACTGGGTGAGAGCAGAGGGGGGTCACGCGGTGGTCGAGCACGAGGACGGCATCGTCTATCTCGCCCTCAGCCTGCGCAACGTCGGAGCGGGCATCGGCGTGTTGCACGGCTGGTTCGTATGGCCCGACCAGCAACTGGGAGTCCAGGAGCACAGCCCCCCGGAGGAGTTCCGCATGCTCACCCGCGACCTGCTGGTCCCGCCCGGCGACATCGGCCTGTGGCAGGGAGCGCTGCGCGACAGCGATGAGGAGATTCACGGCGCCATCGCTCGCAACGCCGCCGAGCGCCAGAGCTTCTCGATCGACCTGCTCTACGGCGACCAGGTCGGCGAGCAGCGCTGGATCAGCCGCTTTGCCGTCGCCGCCGTCGGTGATGACCAGTGGCTGGGCAGCGTCGTGCGCCACTGGAACCTGGACGGCTCCGCTCCGCGCTAGGGCGTCGCCGGAACGACCGCGACGGGGCCAGCGCCGCCGGAGAGCTCGTCGGTGTCGAATGCGGAGCTGTCGATCCGGATCACCTCGGGCATCCGCTCGAGGAACGCGTCGGCCGTCTCCAGGAAGCTGATCCGCGGCGTGCGGTAGTGCATGGGCACGACCCACCGCGGGCGCAGCGTCTCGATGATCGCCATCGCGCCGTCGGCGCCGATCGTCGGCCCGTCCCCGACCGGCAGGAACATCAGGTCGACGCCTCCGAGCGCCTCGGCCTGCTCGTGCCGCAGCTGCGCCTGGCCGAAGTCGCCGAAGTGCGCCACGCGCAGGCCGCCGAGGGTCAGCGCGAAGATCGTGTTGGGCCCGCGCTCGGTCCCGGCCGCGCCGTCGTGCTCGGAGGCCACGGCCAGCACCTCGCCCAGTGGCGACTCCAGGCGGCCCGCGGTGCTGCGCAGGACCGGGTGCTCGCCGGCCACCGCCTCGATCCCGTGGTGGTCGATGTGCTCGTGGGTGACCAGCACGAGGTCGGCGCGGTCGATGGCGATCGCCGGGTAGTCGAACTTCATCCCGCGGGCCGCCGCCATGGGCGACATGTCGCCGAACGGGTCGATCACGACCCGCCCCTCGGGGGCGTCGATGACGAAGGCGGACTGTCCGTACCACTGCACGCGCATGGGCGATTCCTCTCAGGTTGCCGGCTCGATGTGCTCGTAGCGCTCGCCGCGCATGAACG
>JAWVFY010000206.1:0-7571 GCA_033855575.1 Solirubrobacteraceae bacterium | reverse complement strand
CGGCGGGATCGGGGATCGTCGCCGGGTCCTTCCCCAGGTCCGCGGCCTGGTCCCAGCCGGGGACGCTCACCGGTCGATGCCTCCGAGGATCGGGTCGAGCATGGCGATGGATGCAATCGAGTCCGCCAGCAGCGTGCCTTCCGCCATCGGCGCCAGCGACTGCAGGTTCACGAACGAGGGGTCGCGCATGTGCACGCGCGAGGGCTTCGCCGAGCCGTCGGCCACCACGAAGCAGCCGAGCTCGCCGCGCGGCGACTCGATCGCGGAGTAGGCCTCGCCCGGCGGCACGCGGAAGCCCTCGGTGACGAGCTTGAAGTGGTGGATCAGCGCCTCCATCGAGGTCGCCAGCTCGTGGCGAGGGGGCAGCGCGACCTTGCGGTCGTCGGTGATCCACGGCCCCTCGGGCAGCCCGTCGATCGCCTGCTCGATGATCCGCACGCTCTGGCGCATCTCCGCGACACGGACGGCGAAGCGGTCGTAGTTGTCGCCGATCGTCCCGACGGGGACCTTGAACTCGAAGTCCTCGTAGCTGGAGTACGGGTCGGCCTTGCGCAGGTCCCACGGCACGCCCGCAGCGCGCAGCAGCGGCCCGGTCACGCCGAGCCCGAGCAGCGTCTCGCCGTCCACGGGGCAGGTGTGGCGCAGGCGCTGGAGCACGATCTCGTTGCGGTCGAGCATCGCCTCGTACTGGTCGATGCGCTCGGGCATCACCGCGATGAACTGGCGCAGCTTCTCCTCGAAGCCCAGCGGGATGTCCTCGATGACGCCGCCGACCTGGATGTAGCGCGTGTGCATGCGCTGACCGGAGGACTGCTCGAAGAGGTCGAGGATCAGCTCCTTCTCGCGGAAGCCGTACCAGAACATGGAGATCGCGCCGAGGTCCAGGCACGACGTGCCGAGCCAGACCAGGTGGCTCATGATCCGGTTGAGCTCCATGTGGATGACGCGCAGGTACTGCGCGCGCTTGGGGACCTCCACCTCGGTCAGCGTCTCGACGGCCCCGCAGAACGCCATCGCGTTGAAGTAGTAGGCCAGGTAGTCCATCCGCTCGACGATCGGGATGACCTTCCAGTAGCTCTTGTCCTCGGCGGTCTTCTCGATGCCGGTGTGGACGTAGCCGATGATCGGCTCGAGGTCGCGGACGACCTCGCCCTCGAGCGTGACCAGCAGGCGCAGGACGCCGTGGGTCGCCGGGTGGTGGGGCCCGAAGTTGAGCGTGAGCAGCTCGTCGTGGAGGTTCTCGGAGATCTGGCGCCCCAGCGGCGCCATCGTGATCGACTCCTCGACCTGGCGGTAGTCGTAGTTCGCCGTGCTCATTCGGTGTAGTGCGTCCCGTTCGCCTCGTCGATGGTGAACAGGACCGGCTCGCCGCCGATGGGGAAGTCGCGGCGCTGCGGGAAGCCCTCGTAGTCCTCGGGCATCAGGATCCGGCGCATGTTCGGGTGTCCGGTGAAGTCGTCGCCGAAGATGTCGAAGATCTCTCGCTCCTGGTGGTTGGCCGTCGGCCAGTCCGGCGTGACCGAGTCGACCTCGGGCGCGTCGGTGTGGACGCGCAGCTTGACCGTCACGCGGTCGACGCGCTGCATGTCGAGCAGCTCGTAGTGCACGCCGAGGCGCGGCTCCTCCGGGTAGTAGTCGACGCCGTGCACCGAGGCCAGGAAGCCGTAGCCCTTCTCGCGCAGAGCAGCGAGCACCGAACGGATCGCCGGCGGGTCGACGATCAGCGTGCCCTTGCCGCGGAAGTGCAGTGTGTCGAGCACGCTGTCGTCGTCCGCATCGCGCAGCTCCTGCACGAGCAGCTCCAGGCCTGTCGCGTCAGGCATCGGCGGGCTGCGGACCTGGGTTCAGCGCGACGAGCTCCTCGGTGCCGATCGCGTGGTAGCGCTCACGCCAGCCCTCGTCAGGTCCGTGGATGATCTGGTCGCGCAGCTTGAGGACGCCGTGCATCAGCGCCTCGGGCCGCGGCGGGCAGCCGGGGACGTGGACGGCCACCGGCATGAACTTGTCGGCCGGGACGATCGCGTAGTTGTTGAAGACGCCCATCGAGCTCGAGCAGGCGCCCATGGCGATCGACCACTTGGGCTCGAGCATCTGGTCCCAGATGCGCCGGACAACGGGGGCCATCTTGATGCTGATGCGCCCCGACAGGATCAGCAGGTCCGCCTGGCGCGGCGAGGCGCGGAACGCCTCGAAGCCGAACCGCGCCACATCGACGCGGCTGGCCACGATCGACATCATCTCGATCGCGCAGCAGGCCAGGCCGAAGGTGGCCGGGAACATCGCGTTGCCCCGCGCCCAGGCCACGGCCTTGTCGACCGTCGTCGTGATGATCGACTCCTCGACGTGCTTCTCGAGGTCGGCGGCGCCGAGGTCGCCGGTCAGCAGGTCGCGGGCGCGCAGCTGACGGATGCGGAAGTCGCTGAGCTCCTTGCCGTGCCCGTCCGGGCTGGCGGAGTGGCGGATCACTTCCATTCGAGGGCTCCTCTGCGCCACACGTAAGCGAAGGCGACGAACAGCAGGGCCACGAAGACGATCGTCTCCGCGAGGGCGAAGGTCCCGAACGCCCGCAGCTGGACCGCCACGGGGTAGAGGAAGAGGACCTCGATGTCGAACAGGATGAACAGCATCGCCACGAGGTAGAAGCTGATGCCGAAGCGGAAGCCCTGCTTGACCTCCGACGGCAGGCCGCACTCGTAGGGGTCGGCCTTGGACTTCTGGTTGGCGCGGCCCTTCGGCCCGGCGATGGTGTTGAGCACCGCGAATGCGCCGCCCACCGCTCCGCCGAGCAGCACGAACACGATGGCCGGGAGGTAGGTTCGCAGCATTCCGGTCAGGTGTTCTAGCACCGTTTGTGCGATGTTGATACTTAGTGACAGAGGGCGCTTGTGCAGGCCCTGATCGAGGTGCTCGCCGCCGTCCTCGCGGCGCTTTCGGCGCTGGCCGCCCTGTGCGGAGGCTGGGCGTGGTGGCAGGTGCAGGAGGTTCGCGCGTTCTGGGTGCTCCTGCGCGGGGCCCAGGCGGCCGCGATCGTGCTCGCCGCGACCGCCGGCGTCGCGGCCGCCCTCGGCCACCGGCCCGACAGCGGACTCTTCTGGATCTACGCCCTCGTGCCCGTGGCCGTGGGCTTCGTGGCCGAGCAGCTGCGCATCGTCTCGGCCCAGACGGTCCTCGACGCGCGCGGCATCGACGACGCCCGCGCGCTCGGCCGCCGCCCCGAGGCCGAGCAGCGGTCGGTCGTCGTGGCGATCCTGCGGCGGGAGACCGGCGTCATGGCGCTGGCCGCGCTGGTGATCTGCGTCATGGCGCTGCGGGCGCTCGGCACGGCCGCCGGGTTGTAAGGGTTCGGACGGCTCGGCGCGGCTATCCCAGCCGCCCGAAGGTCCCGCCGTAGAACACCAGCGGCTGGCCGGCGGGATCGTCGCCCATCGCCGTCACCGCCCCCACCCCGATCTCGTGATCGCCGCCCGGGTGCAGGGCCTGCAGGTCGCAGACGAGCCAGGCGAGGGCGGAGTCGAGGACCGGGACGCCGTGCTCGACTGTGTGCGTCACTGCGGCGAACTTGTCCGGATGCGGTGCCTTGCCGGCGAACAGCCGGGCCAGGTCGTCGTCTCCGGCCCGCAGGACGTTGACGGCGAAGCGCCGGCTCTCGCGGACGACGGCCAGCGTGCGCGAGCCATGGTCGAAGCAGACGAGCACCAGCGGTGGGTCGAGCGACAGCGACGAGAAGGCGTTGGTGGTCAGGCCGGCCGGGCCCTCCGGCCCGGTGGCGGTGACCACCGCGACGCCGGTGGGGAACCGCCCGACGGTGTCGCGGAAGGCTCTTGGGTCCACGCCCCCGGACAGTAGAAGAACGGCCCGGCGCCGGCCGTCGGTTGCCGCCGTGTCGAGGACGGTCGCGAGCGATTCGTGCGGCCGTCGTCGTGGCCGGCGCCGGGATCCTGACGGGGTTCGCCGCTGCGCCGGCGACTCCTACTTGACGATCAGCCGGCCGGTCATGCCCAGGTCGTCGTGGTTGGCGAGCGTGCAGACGAGCTTGTAGGTCCCGGGCTTGATCGTGAAGCTCTGCACGTCGCGCGCGCCGGGCTGCAGCGTCGCGGTGCGGACGATGACGACCGGCTGGGCGGTGGGGTCGGACGGGATGGTCTCGACGGCGACGTTGTGGGTGAGGATGCCCGTGTTGCGGGCGATCAGGCGCAGGTGCCCGGCTGGCGCGCTGACCCGCTTGGGGAGGATCCGGTACTCGTCGAGCCGCAGCCCGATGGTCCGGTTGACCACTGGCACGACCGCCGCCTGGCCGCAGCCGGCGAGCGCCACGGCGGCGGCCAGCAGGACTCCAGGCAGACGGGCCGCGCGCAGCATCCACCGAAAGCGTATGGGGCGCGGCGAGCGGTCGGCGCACCATCGTCCTCTCGTATAGTCCCGCCCCGCATGACCCGTGCCCGCATTGCCTGCGCCCTCGGTGCCGTTGCCGCTGCCGCGATCGTCGCGGGGTGCGGGTCCCAGGGGGTCAGTGTCTCCCAGAGCGACCCGACGCACAAGGGCGCCGAGCTCTTCGCCACCCACTGCTCCGGTTGTCACACGCTCGCCGTTGCCGGCACGATGGGCTCGGCCACCAAGGTCCGCGACCGCGAGCGCGTCGACGGCCCGAACTTCAACACCCGCCACGAGACGGTCGACAACGTCCTCTACGCGATCCGCAACGGCGGGTTCTCTGGCGCGATCATGCCCGAGAACATCGTCGTCGGGAAGGACGCCCAGGCCGTGGCGCAGTTCCTGGCCAAGTACGCGGGCCGGCAGTCCCCCAAGACCAGCGGCCCGTAGCCGCCGCGCGCCGCGGTGCTCGACCTCAAGGAGATCCGCCGCGATCCCGACGGGGTCCGTAAGGCGCTCGCGCGCCGCGGAGGCGAGGCGGCCGAGACGGTCGACCGCGCCCTGGCCCTCGACGCCCGCCGGCGCGAGCTCCTGCCCGCGGTCGAGGCGCTGCGCGCCCGCCAGAACGAGGCCTCCGGCGCGATCGCCGCCGCCAAGCAGTCCGGCGAGGACGCGGATGCCGCGATCGCCCAGATGCGCGAGGTGTCGGCCGAGGCCAAGGCGCTCGACGCGGAGCTCGCCGAGGTCGAGCCCGAGCTCCAGCGCGCCCTGGCGCTGCTGCCCAACCTGCCCGACCCCGCCGCCCCCGACGAGGACACGGTGCTCAAGGAGGTCGGCGAGGCCCGCACGCCGGCTGACCCCAAGGACCACCTGGAGCTGGCGGGCGAGCGCATCGACATGGAGCGCGGCGCCCGCGTCAGCGGTTCGCGCTTCGCCTACCTGCGCGGCGACCTCGTGCTGCTCGAGTTCGCGCTCGTCCAGTGGGCGTTGCGCAAGCTGATCGGCCACGGCTTCGAGCCGGTCATCCCGCCCGTTCTGGTGCGCGAGGAGGCGCTGTTCGGAACGGGCATGCTGCCCGACACCGAGCAGCAGATCTACCACCTGCCCGAGGACGATCTCTACCTGGCCGGCACGAGCGAGGTCGCGCTGGCGTCGCTGCACGCCGGCGAGATCCTCGACGACGTCCCGCGCCGCTACGCCGGCTTCTCGAGCTGCTTTCGCCGCGAGGCCGGTGCGGCGGGCCGCGACACGCGCGGGATCTTTCGCGTCCACCAGTTCGACAAGGTCGAGATGTTCAGCTTCGTCGCGCCCGACGCGTCCGGCGCCGAGCACGAGCGGCTGCTGGCCATCGAGGAGGAGATCCTCACCGAGCTCGGCATCGCCTATCGGGTGGTGGACATCGCCATCGACGACCTCGGCGCCAGCGCCGCCCGCAAGTTCGACTGCGAGGCGTGGATGCCGGGCCAGGGCCGCTACCGCGAGGTGACCTCGACCTCGAACACCACCGCGTTCCAGGCCCGACGCCTGGACATCCGCCATCGCATCGGCGGCGGACGGCCGGTGACCGTCCACACGCTCAACGGGACCGCCGTGACGTGGCGCCACATGATCGCGCTGCTGGAGACCGGCCAGCGCGACGACGGCTCGGTCGCGCTGCCGGAGTGCCTGGCGCCCTACGGGGCGCCGCTGGAGCTGCCCGCCCTCTGAACGCGCGCCATGGCCGCCTCCCGGGTGGGCTGGATGTCGAACGTCGAGTCGAGCTTGGTGATCTCGAACAGCCGCAGCACCGTCGGGTTGGTGACCACCAGCGAGAGGTGGCCGTCGTTGCGCGTCACGCGGCGCAGCCCGTTGAGCAGCACGCTCAGCCCCGTGGAGTCGATGAACTCGACGCCGGACATGTCGATCACCACGCCGCGCACGCCATCGGCGATGGCCTCGTTGAGGCGCTGGCTGAACTGGGGAGCCGTCGTGACGTGGATCTCGCCGGTGACGGCGATCACGCGCGTCTGCGGGTCGAGCTCCTCGTCGATCAGCTCGAACTGGGGCGATCCGAAGGACATTGTGTCCGTCTTGACTACCCGACCCGGCGCCGGGCTGTCAACCCGGCCCCCCTGATCGGTGTGACATCGGACACAGGTGCTAGGGGTGCCAGAGGCCGCCAGGTGGCGGCCGGAGGCGGGTCCCCCCGGCCGGAGGCCGGATGGTGTCTAGCGGATGTGCATCCCCGAGATCGCCCGTGCGATGACCAGCTGCTGGATCTCGGCCGTACCCTCGAAGATGTCGTAGATCTTCGCGTCACGGTGCATCCGCTCCACCGGGAACTCGCGGGTGTAGCCGTTGCCGCCGAGGATCTGCATGGCCCGCTCGGTCGCCCAGACGGCCACCTCGCCGGCCTTGAGCTTGCTCATCGAGCCCTCGGCGTTCTCGAACTTCACGCCGTTGCGGCCCATCCACGCGGCGCGCCAGACCAGCAGGCGGGCGGCGTCGATCTCCAGCTTCATCCGCGCCAGGGTGAAGGCGATCGACTGGTTCTCGATGATCTTGCGCCCGAACTGCTCGCGCTCCTTGGCGTAGTCCAGGGCGAACTCGTAGGCGGCGCGGGCGATGCCCAGCGCCTGGGCGCCGACGGTCGGGCGGGTGGCCTCGAAGGTCTGCATCGCCGCCTGGCTGCCGCTCTTCTTGCCCTCGCGCACGCGCGCGAGACGCTCGTCGAGCTTGTCCTTGCCCCCGAGCAGCGCGCTGCCCGGGACGCGGCAGTCGTCGAGGTGGACGTCGGCGGTGTGCGACGCGCGGAGCCCGTGCTTCTTGACCTTGGCGCCCTGCTCGATGCCCTTGGTCTCCTCCTTGGACAGCACGAACGCGGCGTGGCTGCGGGAGCCGAGCGAGCGGTCGACGCTGGCCACGACGACGTGGACGTCGCCGATGCCGCCGTTGGTCGCCCAGGCCTTCTGGCCGTTGATGACCCAGTCGCCGGTGGCCTCGTCGAACTTGGCGGTCGTCCGGATCCCCGACACATCAGAGCCGGCGTCGGGCTCGCTCGCGCAGAACGCGGCGACCTTGGGGTCGTCCTGCGTGCCGAAGCAGCGCGGGATCCATTCGCCGATCTGCTCGCCGGTGCCCTGGCCGAAGATCGCGGCGACCGGCAGCGCGGTGCCCATGAGCGCCATGCCGATGCCGGCGTCGCCCCAGGTGAGCTCCTC
>JAWVFY010000205.1:0-5177 GCA_033855575.1 Solirubrobacteraceae bacterium | reverse complement strand
GCCGCCCTCGTCTACTACCTGGTCAACGCGGTCACGCTCTCGGTGGTCATGGCGCTGCACGAGGGCGACTCGATCGTCGCCATCTGGCGCGAGCGCCTGGCCTGGCTGGCCGTGCACTACGTCGGTTTCGGCCTGACCGCCGGCGCCTTCGTGGTCATCGAGCGCGACCACGGTGCCTACGCCGTCCTGTTCTTCGCCATCCCGCTGCTGGTGCTGTTCGCGGCCGAGCAGCAGTACGTCGATCGCGCGCGCGAGAGCGTCAGCGAGCTGCGCAAGCACCGCGACGAGCTCGCGGCCGCCAACACGCGCCTGGGCTCGGCGCTCGCCACCAACCAGGACCTGATGCGCTCGATGCAGCGCTCCTACCTGTCGACGATCACGTCGCTGGCCCGGACCATCGAGGCCAAGGATCCGTACACCGGCGGGCACACCGAGCGCGTGCGCGACTTCGCGATGCTGCTCGCCCGGGAGCTGGGCCTCAGCGAGGAGGACCTGCGGGCGATCGAGGTCGGTTCGATCATCCACGACATCGGGAAGATCGGGATCCCCGACGGCATCCTCACCAAGCCGGGGCAGCTGACCGAGGAGGAGTTCGACGCGATGCGCCGCCATCCGGAGATCTCGAGCTACATCGTCTCCGAGCTCGAGCTGCCCCTGATCGTCAAGCAGATGGTCCGCAGCCATCACGAGCGCTGGGACGGTCGTGGCTACCCCGACGGCCTGGCCGGGGAGGACATCCCCCTGGCCGCCCGCATCCTTGCCGTCGCCGACACCCTCGACGCGATGACCTCCGACCGCTCCTACCGGCGGGCGCTGCCGGTCGAGGCGGCGGTCGAGGAGATCCGCAACCTGTCCGGCGTGCAGTTCTGCCCGCGTGTCGCCGCCACGTTCCTGGCGTGCCACGAGCGCGACCCCAGCCTCGGCGGCGCGTTCGCCTCGCGGTCCTCTTCGCGTTCGGTCTAGCCGTCTCGTGACCATGGCGCCACGCTGACACGCGGCGCGCCGGCGCGCTTGCGTCCCAGCGGGTTTGATGCGAACATGCGTTCGTATCGTGATCGTCTGTGTCCTTCTTCCGCGCTTT
Organism: Solirubrobacteraceae bacterium; assembly: GCA_033855575.1. Taxonomy (GTDB): domain Bacteria; phylum Actinomycetota; class Thermoleophilia; order Solirubrobacterales; family Solirubrobacteraceae; genus BP-464. The sequence continues at coordinate 4,096 of JAWVFY010000205.1, read as the reverse complement.
GAGCTGGCGATCGCTGCCGGTGGGCGGGAGGCGCTGCTGGGGGAGCCGGCCGCGCTGGCGCCCGAGCCGGGCCGGGCGCAGCGGATCGGCGAGGTCTCGCTGGCCGCCGAGGCCTTCGGCGTCCGGCGCGGCATGCGACTGGGGGAGGCGCTGGCGCGCTGCCCGCAGCTGGCCCTCGTGCCGCCCGATCCGGTGGGTGTCGCCGAGGCCTGGGACGCCGCGCTGGAGCGCCTCGAGGGGATCGGGGCGGCGGTCGAGCCCACACGCCCGGGCCTCGCCTGCTTCGACGCCCAGGGCCTGCTGCGCCTGCACGGCGGCCGGCTCGAGCGCGTTCTCGAGGCGGCCCGCGGGTCGTTGCGCCGGCCCGGCGACGCGCCGGCACTCGTCCCCCGCCTGGGCGCCGGGCCGACGCGCTTCGTCGCGGTGGCGGCAGCCTCCCGCGCTCGTGCTCGCCGTCCGGAGATCGTGACCGACAGCGCCGCGCTGGCTCGTGAACCCGTGGGCCTGCTCGCCCTGCGTGAGGACACGGCCGGCCTCGCCGAGCCGCTCGAGCGGCTGGGGATCGCCACGCTCGGCGACCTCGCGGCGCTCCCGCGCGCCGCCCTGGCCGATCGTTTCGGCGCGCCCGGCCTGCTCGCCCACGACCTCGTCTGGGGCCGCGACTCGCCGCTGTGCGCGCGGGTTCCCGGCGAGCGGCTGGAGGAGACCCTGGAGCTGTCGGAGTCCGGCTCGGGCCAGCAGCTCGAGCGCGCGCTGGGGATGCTCGTCGACCGCCTGCTGTCCCGGCGCGAGCGGCGCGGGCGCACGTTGCGCGCGGTGGTGATCTCGGCGCGGCTGGTCGAGGGCGGGACGTGGCGCGAGCGCGTGGTGTTCCGCGAGGCGATCGCCGACGCGGCGCGCATGCGGCTCGCACTCGACGGCCATCTGGCCGGTCTGCCGGCGCCGGCCGAGGCGCTGGGGCTGGCGGCCGAGCGGTTCGGGCCGCCGCACGCGGGGAGCCGCGCGCTGTTCGACGACGGGCTGGCCCAGCGCCGCGCGCGGTTGCGCGAGGCGGTCCGCCAGGCGCGCGCTGCTGCGGGACCCGACGCCGCGCTGCGCGTCCTGGAGGTCGATCCGGAGTCGCGGGTTCCCGAGCGGCGGGCGGTCCTGGCGCCCTTCGAGCCATGACCGGACCGCGGCGGTTGGGCCAGCCGCGTCCCGCGCGCGTGCGTGCGGGAGACCAAGGGCGGCCGGTGAGCGTCAACGGGCGGACGGTCGACGCGGTGCGCGAGTCGTGGCTGGTCGAGGACCGCTGGTGGGCGCCGGCGCCGCTGCGGCGCCGCTACTGGGAGGTGGTGACGACCTGCGGACGCGACCTCGTCGTCTTTCGCGACCTCGAGTCAAAGCAGTGGTTCGCGCAGCGCTGATTCTTGACGAACCGCATGCCCCGTGCGCGCCGGCTGGGTCGATCCTCGGTCGATGTTCGACGCGCGCGGCCAGGGGACGATCGAGTACGTCGCGCTCGTGGCACTGGTCGCGGCGGTCCTGGCCGCGGCGATTGCGCTGGTGGTTGCCACGGGCATCGGCCGGCAGGTCGTCGCGGCCTTCGAGCGCGCGCTGTGCATCGTCACCGGAGGCCCGTGCGACGAAGGTGCCGGACCCTGCGTTCGCGCCTCCGAGCAGCGCGTCGACGCGGGGCATCTCAACGCCGTCGTCTTTCGCGTCGGCCATCGCGACGTCGAGCTACGCGAGCATCGCGCCGACGGCACCGTCGCCGTGACGCTGCTCGGCGAGCAGTCCGGCGGCCTAGACGTGGGCAGCGGCCTGGAGGCCCACGTGCACTGGGGGGCCAACAGCTGGGCGGCGGGGTCCGAGCTGCGTGTGGCCGCCCTGGCCGAGCACGGGTCGGGGCGGATGTGGGTCCTGCATGACGACGCCGCGGCCACGCGGCTGGTCGACCGGGTCCGGCTGGCCGACCGCACCCGGCGCCCACGCGGAGGGATCCCCGCCAGCGACTACTACGACTCGGCGTCTCCGCTGCCGCCCGAGGTGCACGCCCCGGCGCCCGACGCGACCTTCTCGGAGCACGGGGCGAACTTCACGCTGGACCTCCAGGCGGGCAACGGCCGGGCGGCGGCCCACCTCGGTGGCCAGGAGGCTTACGGCGAGCGGCTCGAGCGAGCCACCGGGCGGCGGACCGTCTACGTGCGCACGACCGGCAGCGCCCGGGGAGCGATCTCGCTCCTCGGCCGCGGCGCGGCGTCGGGCACGGCCGCGGTGCACGAGCGCTACGGCATCACCTACGACCGCTCCGGGCGGCCGGTCGACTTCGAGGTCCTCGCGACGCTCGACGCCTCCGGGGCCGTGGGCGTCTCGCCGGCACTCGGCCCGGCGGCCGGCCTGCTGGCGCTCGCGCGGCACGGAGAGCGCCACGTGGAGACCGAGCAGCACCTGGACCTCACCGGCCCCGGTGATGCCGGTGTCGTGCAGGCCTACCTGGCGGCGCTGGGCGACGGCCCGGCCGGCGTGCGGCTGGCCGCCACCGTGCTGCGGAGCCGGCTGGAGCGGGCGGGCACCGTCAGCGCGCGCGCCTACGCGCAGCGCATCTCGGCCCACGAGGTCGGCGGACAGGCCCGGGTCGGCGGGGTGGGGATCGGCGGGGAGGCGGGCAGCGAGGACACCACGCAGCGGCTGGTCGCCTCGGCGATGCGCGGGCCCGACGGGATCTGGCGCGCCGATGCGCGCTGTGCGCCGGCATGAGGTCGTTCGGCTCCGATCCATCCGTACGTCATGCGAACATCTGTTCGCATGACGTACGTGGAGCTCCATTGCCACTCGGCGTTCTCCTTCCTCGACGGGGCCTCCTCGCCGGGGGAGCTGGTGGCCGCGGCGCTGCGGCGGGGCCATGCGGCGATGGCCTTGACCGACCACGACACGGTCTCAGGCTCGATGGAGTTCGCCCAGGCGGCGAACGACCTCGACCTGCGGGCCATCCACGGCGCCGAGGTGACGCTGGCCGACGGGCGCCACCTGACGCTGCTGGTGCGCGACGCGACGGGGTGGCGCAACCTCTGCCGGCTGCTCACCCGCGCGCATGCGCACACGCGGGTCTACACGGGCGCATCGGGCCGGCGCGGCCTGCGCGGGGGCGCCGGCGCAGGCGGGCCGGCGACGAGCGACATCGGCGCCTCGTTGCCGCCCGAATTCGTCACGGGCGGGCCGCTCTCGGACCGGCCGCGGACGCGGATGTCGCGGATGGTCCAGGCGCCGAGCCTCGAGATCGCCGACGTTCTGGCCCACGCCGAGGGCCTGGTCTGCCTGACCGGCTGCGCCACCCACGGCGTGCGCGACGAGCCGACGATGCGCGCCCTGCTGGAGGGCTTCGGGCGCGACGCGCTGCGGGTCGAGCTACAACGGCCGTTCTCCCGCCACGACCGCACGCTGAACCGCGGGCTGACCACGCTGGCGCGGCGGCTGGGGGTGCCGTGCGTGGCGACCGGCAACGTCCACGCGCACTCGGCGGCGCGGGCGCGGCTGCAGGACGTCTTCGTGGCTATCCGCGAGCACAGCACGCTCGATGCGTCCGAGCCCCTGCGTCGCGGCAACCACAGCCACGTGCTCGCCACGCCGGAGGCGATGGCCGCGCGGTTCGCCGATCATCCTGAGGCGGTGGCCGAGACGGCGCGGCTGGCCGAGACGCTGACATTCGACCTGCGCAGCGACCTGGGCTACAGCTATCCGGGCGCCGAGAACCCGGAGGCCGCCGCGGAGCTCGCGAGCGTGTGCTGGCACGCGTTCGGCCGGCGCTACCCGCGCGGGCACCCGCTGCACGGAGAGGCACACGGCCGGCTGGAGGAGGAGCTGCGGGTGATCTCGCAGCTCAGGCTGCCCGGCTTCTTCCTGCTGCACCGCGAGATCCTCGAGCTGGCTCGCGAGGTGGCGGTCGAGGTGCGCGGCGGCGCGGCGGCCCGCTCGCTGCTGCCACCCGGCCGGGGCCGTGGATCCTCGGTGTCGTCGATCGTCTGCTATCTCACCGGCCTCTCGCACGTCGATCCGATCGCCAACGACCTGCTGCTCGGCCGCTTCCTCAGCGAGGACCTGGAGGCGTTGCCGGACA
>JAWVFY010000204.1:0-4109 GCA_033855575.1 Solirubrobacteraceae bacterium | reverse complement strand
GCAAACGCATGTAATGCAAGCGCATAAGATGTGAACGCAAAATATGCGCGTATCTGGTAGAATCGCGGAGCCGATGCCCACCGAGACCGCCACCGACGAAGCGCTGCTGGAGACCTGGCGCGACCTTCTCGATCGGAAGGCGCGGGCGTTCTCGGCGCTGGAGCGCGCGCTCAAGCCGTTCGAGCTCGGCGTCAGCGAGTACGAGGTCCTCGAACGCCTCGTGACCGGTGAGCTCGAACAGCGCCGGATGCAGGACCTCGGTGACGGGCTGTACCTCAGCCAGAGCGCGCTGTCGCGCGCGGTCGCCCGGCTCGAGGAGGACGGCCTGGCAGAGCGGGGCCTCTGCACCGAGGACCGGCGGGGCATCTACGTCTGCCCCACCGACGCCGGCCGCCAGCGCTGGGAAGCGGCCCGCCCGGCGCACCGCGCCGCGCTGGCCGAAGTGCTCGGCTAGCGGCGGCGCTTCTTCTTCTTCGAGCGCGCGTGCTCCGGGCGCCCGAGGGCCGACTCCACCGGATCGGCGGGTGGCGGCGGGCCCGAGGCCTTGGCCGGCGCCTCCCCGCGACCTCCCGGCTTGGCCTTGCCCTGCTGCTCGAGCATCTCCTGGCGCGATGGCCACGGCTCGGCCTTCCCCGTCTCCCAGGCGGGCGGCGTGCCGTTGGGGAACCGCCCGAGGAACAGCAACCCGGCGGCCAGCAGCCAGAAGGCCTGGACGATCGGGATGCTGAAGAACGGGAAGGCCAGGAACACGCCGGCCAGGATCCCCAGCACGCCCATGAAGCGGGTGAGCAGGCCAACGCGCATCGCGTTGAGCGCGACGAGGACAAAGCCCAGGCCGAGCGCGACGTGGCCGACGAACTGGATCAGGCCGGCGGCGAGCGCGGTGCCGGGCTGCAGGGCGTCGTGCGCCGCCGTGGTCGTGTGATCGGCCGCCGAGACGAAGTTCGACACCGAGATGTCGACGGCGATCTGGCCGACAAGGATCCCGATGAACGACGCTACGCCGCCGGCGGCCAGCGCGATCAACGCGCCCTGGCCGAAGGCCGGGCGGCGGGCCCGGACGGCACCGAAGAGGTAGATCAGAGCCAGCGCGGTCAGCGGCGCCGCCAGCGCGGTCATGATCTGGCCGATCGTCAGCGTCGTCATGTGCCTGTTGACGAAGAGCAGCGTCGGCTCGAGCAGCCCGTGAGGGTCGTTGGGCGTGGCGGCGTCGTGCAGCCCCTCGTTGATGGTCACCGAGGGGCGGCCCCTCAGGGCCACGCCCTGCAGAACCGTCCCGGCGATCGTGGCAACGCCGGCGAGGATCGCCGCGATGGCGGCCCGCGGCGCCTGCCTGGCCTCCCGGGCGAGGGTCTCCCCGGCAGGCGGCGGCGTGGCCGCCATCAGCGCGGGCTCCGCCGCGCCGGGCCGGCGCCGACCTGCGGCGGGGCCGTGGGCGCTGACACGGAGCGCGGCGGGGTCCAGTCGAGATCCTCGGGCTCGACGATGCGCGAGACCCGCTCACCGGCCGCGAGCACGAGGTCGAGCGCCGGCTGGGCCAGACGGATCATCGTCTCGATGCGGCCGCGCCAGGCCAGCTGCGTGGGGGACGGGGGCGCCACGGCGAAGAGTCTATGTGGCTCCGGGCCGGGGGCGTAGGGTGCGGGTCGTGCGGATCAGCGACGTGATGACCGAGTCGGTCGTGACGGCACCGCCGGACTGCCCGGTCCGCGCCGTGGCCGAGGCCATGCGCGAGCGCAACGTCGGCTCGGTCGTCCTGGTCGACGCGGGCGGCCGCCCGGTCGGCTTCGTCACCGATCGCGACCTCACCGTCAGCGTGCTGGCCGACGGCCGTGACCCCGCCGAGCCCGCCTCGGGTCACGCCAGCGCGCCCGTGGTGACCTGCTCGGGCGACCTGACTGTCCAGGAGGCCGCCGAGCTGATGGTCCGCCACGGCATCCGCCGCCTCCCCGTGCTCGACGGCGAGCGGCTCACCGGCATCGTCACGCTCGACGACCTGGCCGTGCGCACCGGCGACCTGGCGCTGGCCCAGCGCATCACCGCCGACATCACGCGGGCCACCATGCCGAACTTCTACTTCCACGATCGCGGCGGCTGACTCAGCCCAGCAGGGCGGCGGCGGCAGACGCGAGATCGCCATCGTGCTCGCGCTGCGCGCGCGGGAGCAGGGCGGCCAGGGCGTCGGCGGCGGCGACCACGTGAGCCGGAGCGCCGGGCGTGGTGAGGACGACCGCCGGAACGCCGAGCGCTCGCAGGCCGCCGTGGGTCACGGGCCACGTGGCCAGGCCGGCGATGTCGGCGAAGAAGGCGCGATGGGCCGCCTGGGCGCGCGCCCGCCGCTCGGCCCCCGCCCGGTCGCCGAGCCAGCGCTCGACCGCCAGCTCGGGGCCGCCCTCGCGCAGCGCCTCCTCGAGCGCCTGGCGGTCGGCCGCGAGGGCCTCTGTCGCTTCCGGGACGAACGCGAAGAGCGGCGGGTCCTGCAGCGCGATCGCGCGGACGAGGCGTGCGTGGCGCGTGGCGAGGTCCAGCGCGACGAGCGCACCGAAGCCCGCACCGGCCACGACCGCGGGCGCCCCACCGACCGAGCGCAGCACGGCGGCGGCATCCTCAGCCTGCTCCTGGACGGTCGTCGCCGCGTAGGGCACCGGCGCGCCGCTGGCGCCGTAGCCCCGGCGGTCGTAGGCGACGACGCGGGCCTGGGCGGCGAGCCGCGCGGCGGTCGCGGCGAGGTCCGTCGCGTCGGAACCGATGTCGTGGACCAGCAGGATCGCCGGCCCTTCGCCCGACTCGTAGACCGCCAGCGGGACTCCGGCTCCCTCGATGGTGACCGGCACGGCAGCAGCGTACGATGTGGGCATGGAAGGCTTCGGTGGACTGTTCGGCGACCCGGAGGAGCTCCAGCGTCGCCTGGCCGAGATGGCCGAGCAGATGCAGGGTCAGCAGGCACTGGCCTGGGCGGACAACGCGATTGGCCTCGCGGTGCAGATGACCGTGGCGGCGATCCAACGGCTCAACCTGCAGGGGACGGCGGACCAGCAGGCCGAGCAGGTCCGCGCCGTCATGGCGACGCTGTTCCCCGAGGCCGTCACCCTGGTGCGCGAGGCGCGCCAGGGTCTCTCCTAGGCGTTCGCGCTCTCGGTCGCCGCCGGGACCTCCCCGCGGATCAGGTCGGCGGCGCGCTCGGCGATCGCGATGACGGGCGCGTTGGTGTTGCCGCGCGGCACCATCGGCATGACCGAGGCGTCGACGACGCGCAGCGCCTCGACACCGTTGACCCGCAGCTCGTCGTCGACGACGGAGCCCATCGCGCACGTGCCGACCGGGTGGTAGATGGCGAACGTCGTGCGCTTGATGTGAGCGAGCGCGTCCGCGTCCGAGCCAGATGCCGGCACGGTGAAGGGCTCGGCGCAGTACTTGGCCAGCGCCGGCCGGCGGGTGATGTCCTCCAGCAGCCGCCAGGCCTCCAGGGCGAGCCGGGTGTCCTGCTCGGTCGCGTAGAAGTTGTTGCGGATGACGGGCTTGCCCGTCGGGTCGCCGTTCTGCAGCCGGACGCTGCCCCGCGCCTCCTGCTGGAGCACGCAGGGCGAGATCCACAGGCCGTGGGCGGTCGGGTCGGACTGCCCCTCGTCGACGATCTGCACCGGCGCGATGTGGAACTGGACGTCGGGCGGGCCGTCGCCGGAGGCCAACCTCACGAAGCCGCCGCCCTCGGCGAGGTTGGAGGTCAGCGGGCCCGACTGCGACTGCTCGAACTCCTCGAGCGCCGCCGGCTCGAGCGCCAGCAGCAGGCTCACGGGCTCGGGCGTCGTCCAGACGCCGTAGGTCGCCGGATGGTCGACGAGGTTCTCCCCCACCCGCGGCTCGTCGAGCAGCACCTCGATCTCGCGCATCGTCAGGTGCTCGGCGGGCCCGATCCCTGAGAGCATCAGCAGCTGCGGGGAGTGGTAGGCGCCGCCGCAGAGGATGACCTCGCGCTCGGCGCGGAACTCGCTGACCTGACCGAGCTGCGCGGCGGCCACGCCGACCGCCCGGGTGCCCTCGAACAGCACTCTATGGACGTGCATGTAGGGCATCACCGTCAGGTTGGGCCGCTCCATCGCCGGGTGCAG
>JAWVFY010000203.1:0-4547 GCA_033855575.1 Solirubrobacteraceae bacterium | reverse complement strand
CATCAAGCAGTCGATCGTGCGCAACCTCCTCGAGCGCGGCGCGCGCGTCGAGCTGCACCCGTGCTCGGCGAGCGCCGAGGACCTCCTCGCCCGCGACCCCGACGCGATCTTCCTGGCCAACGGCCCGGGTGACCCCGCGGCGCTGGGCTACGTCGTCGAGACGCTGCGCGAGCTGGTCGGCAGGAAGCCGGTCTGGGGCATCTGCCTCGGCCATCAGCTGCTGTGCCGCGCGGTCGGCCTGGAGACGTTCAAGCTCCCGTTCGGCCACCGCGGCGCCAACCACCCGGTCAAGGACCTGCAGACCGGCACGATCGAGATCACCTCCCAGAACCACGGCTTCGCGGTCCTGGGCCCCAACGGGGAGCGGACGATCGGCGCTGACGAGGCGGTCCGCTGGGAGACCGACTTCGGCGCAGCGGCGCTCAGCCACGTCAACCTCTATGACCGCACGGTCGAGGGGCTCGAGCTGCTCGACGTCCCCGGCGGCGCCGTCCAGTACCACCCCGAGGCCGGGCCCGGCCCGCACGACAGCCTCTACCTCTTCGACCGCTTCCTCGAGAGGATCGCCAGTGCCGCGTAGGGACGACATCCAGCGCATCCTGATCCTCGGCTCGGGCCCGATCGTCATCGGCCAGGCCGCCGAGTTCGACTACTCAGGCGTCCAGGCCTGCAAGGTCCTGCGCGAGGAGGGCTACGAGGTCGTCCTGGTCAACTCCAACCCGGCGACGATCATGACCGACCCGGAGTTCGCCGACGCGACCTACATCGAACCGCTGCTGCCCGGGCCGGTCGCCCAGGTCATCGAGCGCGAGCGCCCCGACGCGCTGCTGCCGACGCTGGGAGGCCAGACGGCCCTGAACCTGGCCAAGGCGCTGCACGAGGACGGCACCCTGGAGAAGTACGGCGTCGAGCTGATCGGCGCCAACTACGACGCGATCGCCCGCGCCGAGGATCGTGATCTGTTTCGCGAGTGCATGGAGTCGGCCGGGCTGCGGATGCCCAAGTCGGCGATCGCCACCACGGTCGACGAGGCCGTAAACGCACTGCCCGAGCTCGGCCTGCCGGCGATCATCCGCCCGGCCTTCACGCTCGGCGGGCGGGGCGGCGGGATCGCCCGCACGCCCGAGGAGTTCCGCCGGATGGCCGGGCGCGGCATCGATGCGTCGCCGATCGGCCAGGTGCTGATCGACCAGTCGGTGTTGGGCTGGGGCGAGTTCGAGCTCGAGGTCATGCGCGACCACAACGACAACGTGGTCATCGTCTGCTCGATCGAGAACTGCGACCCGATGGGCGTCCACACCGGCGACAGCGTCACGGTCGCTCCCCAGCAGACGCTCACCGACCGCCTCTACCAGCAGCTGCGCGACCAGGCGATCACGGTCATCCGCGCCGTGGGCGTGGAGACCGGCGGGTCCAACGTCCAGTTCGCGGTCAATCCCGAGACCGAGGAGATCCTCGTCATCGAGATGAACCCGCGGGTCTCGCGCTCCAGCGCGCTGGCCTCCAAGGCGACGGGCTTCCCGATCGCCAAGATCGCGGCGCGCCTGGCCGTCGGCTACGCCCTGGAGGAGATCGACAACGACATCACCGGGGTGACGCCGGCCAGCTTCGAGCCGACGATCGACTACGTGGTGGTCAAGTGGCCGCGCTTTGCCTTCGAGAAGTTCCCCGGCGCCGATCCCGTTCTCTCGACCCACATGAAGTCCGTCGGCGAGGCGATGGCGATGGGCCGCACGTTCCAGCAGGCGTTCGCCAAGGCGATGCGCTCGCGAGAGCTCGACAAGCCGCCGGTCTACGACGATCTCGGCGACGAGGTCCTGCTCGACAGCCTGGCCGCTCCGCGCCCCGACCGCTTCGACGCCATCCTCGAGCTCTTCCGCCGGGGCGCCGCGCTGGAGCCGATCCACGTGGCGACGAAGGTCGACCCGTGGTTCCTGCGCGAGCTCCAGGCGCTGGCGCTCGATCCGCAGGCCGCGTTCGCGGGCGAGCGCTCGTTCAAGTCGGTCGACACGTGCGCAGCCGAGTTCCCCGCCGAGACGCCGTACTACTACTCGGGCTGGGAGCGCCGGGCGGTCCACGAGGTGCAGAGGGGCGATCGCGCGAGCGTCGTGATCCTCGGCGCCGGGCCCAACCGGATCGGCCAGGGCATCGAGTTCGACTACTGCTGCGTGCACGCGGCGATGACCGTCCGCGAGTCCGGCCGCGATGCGGTGATGATCAACTGCAACCCCGAGACCGTCTCGACCGACTACGACACCTCCGACCGGCTGTACTTCGAGCCGCTGACGCTCGAGGACGTGCTCGGCGTCATCGCGGTCGAGCAGCCGGAGGGCGTGATCGTCCAGTTCGGTGGTCAGACCCCGCTGCGGCTCGCCGCCGGCCTGGTCGAGGCCGGTGTGCCACTGCTGGGCACGAGCGTCGAGGCGATCGACCTCGCCGAGGACCGCGGCCGCTTCGGTCGCCTGCTCGCCGAGCTGGGCTACCAGGCGCCGCCCTTCGGGACCGCGCGCAACTTCGAGGACGCCCTGGCCCGCGCCGAGGAGGTCGGCTTCCCGCTGCTCGTGCGGCCCAGCTACGTGCTGGGCGGGCGGGCGATGGAGATCGTCTACAGCGTCGACGGCCTGGCGGACTACCTGCACCGCGAGGTCGGCTGGGACCCGGCGCCCGGCGCCGTCGGCCGCGAGATCTTCCTCGACCGCTTCCTGGAGAACGCCATCGAGGTCGACGTCGACGCGCTGTGCGACGGCGAGGACGTATGGATCGGCGGGATCATGCAGCACGTCGAGGAGGCCGGCGTGCATTCGGGCGACAGCGCCTGCGTCCTGCCGCCGCACTCGCTCGGCGGCGAGATGCTCGACCAGATCCGCGCCGCCACCCACGGCATCGCCATGGGCCTCGGCGTCGTCGGGCTGATGAACGTCCAGTACGCCGTCCACGGCGGGACGCTCTACGTCATCGAGGCCAACCCCCGCGCCTCGCGGACCGTGCCGTTCGTCTCCAAGGCCGTCGGGGTGCCGCTGGCCAAGATGGCCTGCCGGATCATGCTCGGCGAGAAGATCGCGGACCTCGGCCTCCCGGCCGATCCCATGGCCTGCGACCACGTCAGCGTCAAGGAGGCGGTCATGCCGTTCGACCGCTTCGAGGGCGCCGACGCCGTGCTGGGCCCCGAGATGCGCTCGACCGGCGAGGTCATGGGGATCGCCCGCGACTTCCCGACGGCGTTCGCCAAGGCGCAGGCCGCCGCCGGCGCGCCGCTGCCCAGCAGCGGCACCGCGTTCGTGTCGGTCACCGACTCCGACAAGGCCGGGGCGTTCGCCGTCGCCCAGATCCTGCACGACCAGGGGTTCCGCATCGTCGCCACGCGCGGCACAGCCGAGGCGATCGTGCGGATGGGGATCCCGGTGACGGCTCTGAACAAGATCGGCGAGGGATCGCCGCACGTGGTCGACTGGATCGAGCGCGGCGACGTCGACATCGTCATCAACACGCCGACCGGCTCGGGCGCCCGGACCGACGGCTGGGAGATCCGCCGCGCCGCGGTCACGCGCGGCGTGCCGTGCCTGACGACACTCTCGGCCGGCGTGTCGGCCGCGCGGGCGATCGCCGAGGCGCGGTCGGGCGGCCTGCCGCCGGTCCTCAGCCTTCAGGAGCTCCATGCCGAGACCGAGAGGACGGCCGTCGGATGAGCCTGGCGCCGCTCGAGCGGCGCCGGCTGCGGGTGACCGGCAACGACGAGCTCGGCGCCTACCGCGTCCTGCGCGTCGCCGACGACGGGCCGGCGCCGGCGCCCGGGCAGTTCGCGATGCTCGCGACGGTGGAGCGCTGGGGTGGGGGACAGGACGAGCGGCCCTACCTGCCGCGGGCGTTTTCGGTCGCCCGCTGGCGCGACGGCGAGGCCGAGTACCTGCTCGAGGACGTCGGCCCCGGTACGCAGCGGCTGGGCGAGCTGGCGGCGGGCGACGAGGTCTGGGCGCTCGGCCCGCTCGGCCAGGGCTTTCGCGAGCCCGCCGACGGTCGTCGCGCTGTCCTGGTCGGCGGCGGGGTGGGCATCGCTCCGCTGGCCATCTGGCAGGACGCGCTCCTGGCCCGGCAGCTGCCGCACGCCCTGCTGCTCGGCTTCCGCGACGGCGCGCACGCGGAGGGCGCCAACTACCTCAGGTGCGCGCAGGTGGCCACCGACGACGGCTCGCTGGGCCATCACGGCTACGTCACCGACCTGCTGGCCCAGGCGCTCGACGAGGAGCCGCGAGCGGAGGTCTACTCCTGCGGGCCGCCGCTGATGCTCGAGGCCGTGCGGGCGCTGTGCGAGGAGCGCGGCGTCCCCGCCCAGCTGGCGCTGGAGTCCGGCATGGCCTGCGGGTTCGGCGCCTGCTTCGGCTGCGTGGTGCCCACGCGCGACGGCGGCTACGTGCGCGTCTGCGTCGACGGTCCGGTGCTCGACGCCGCGCTCCTCACCCGCATCGACGGAACCCACTCCCAAGCACCCGCCCCCGCATGACCCCGCCGCCTCTGCATCGAGTGGACACTTCGGGCCGTATAGCCGCCCC
>JAWVFY010000202.1:0-6829 GCA_033855575.1 Solirubrobacteraceae bacterium | reverse complement strand
GCGGACCATGAGCGACGCCTGGAGCGCGAGCGCGAGGTCCTCGACGAGCGCGCGGGCCTCCCACTGCGGCTCGGTCATCGCCAGCCCGGCACGGCAGCGGTCGAGGTGGGCGTCGAGCCGCGGGTCGCCGCCACGGGCCAGCTCGCTCTCGGCCAGGAACGCTTCCGCGGACTGCGGCGACTTCGCCAGCGCCCGCAGGACGTCGAGCGCGACGACGTTGCCGGAGCCCTCCCAGACCGTGTTGATCTGGATGTCGCGGTAGAACTGGGCGACGGGCGACTCCTGGGTCTCGATGTACCCGTTGCCGCCGAGCGTCTCCAGCGCCTCAGCCGCGAACGGCGCACCGCGCTTGGACACCCAGAACTTCGAGACCGACAGCGCGAGCCTGCTGAGCTCGCGCTCGCCCTCGTCGAACGCGCGGCCCATGCGGAAGGCCATCAGCATCGCCGCCTCGGACTCGATCGCCAGGTCGGCCAGCACGTTGACCATCGCCGGCTGCTCGGCCAGCCGGGCGCCGAACGCGCTGCGGTGACGCGTGTGGTGGATCGCCTCGCCCAGCAGGCGGCGCATCATCCCGGCGCCCCCGATCAGCGCGTCCAGGCGGGTCCAGACGATCTGCTCGATCATCGAGGCCGTGCCGCGGCCCTCCTCGCCCAGCAGGCGAGCCGGGAGGTGGTCGAACTCGACCTCGGCGCTGGCCAGGCAGCGCCCGCCGAGCTTGTCCTTCAGGCGCATGATGCGAAAGCCGGGGTGCGGCCGCTCGGCGACGAAGCAGGAGATGCCGTGCTCGGTCTGGGCCAGCGTGAAGAACATGTCGAAGACCGGGTGGGTGCAGAACCACTTGTGGCCGGTCAGCTCGTACATCCCGTCGCCGATGGGCACGGCGACCGTGGTGTTGGCGCGCAGGTCCGAGCCGCCCTGCTTCTCGGTCATCACCATGCCCGCCTGGGCGTAGCGGTCGAAGTCCGGGAGGTTCAGGCGCTCCTCCCACGCTGCCGCCTGCAGCGGATCGCCGCGCCGCAGGGTCGGGGTCGCCGCGTAGTTGATGGCCATCGGGCAACAGGGCCCGGTGTCGAGCTGGTTCATCAGGTAGAACAGCCCGGTCCGGACGACATGGGCGCCCGCCGCCGGGTCGCGCCACGGCAGCGAGCAGACCTCGCGCTCCACGCCGAGGCGCAGCATCCACAGCATCGACGGGTCGTACTCGACCTCGTCGACGCGGTGGCCCCAGCGGTCGTGCTGGTAGAGGCGGGGCAGGTTGCGCTGCGCGCGCCGCCGGTGCCGGTCGGCCTCCTCGGAGGCGACGACGGCCCCGAGGTCGCGGCAGCGGTCCTCGCCCCATGCGCCCCCCTCGCGGGCCAGCGCGGCCTGCAGCGCGGGGTCGGCGTCGAACGCGTTGTGGCCCAGGAACGGCGGGGCCTGGTTGAGGACCTCGTGGGTGCTGGCAGGCCCGCTACGCGGGGTCGTGGCCATGGGGTGCTCCTCCGACGGCGTTGATGGTGAACGTGACCAGCTCGGCGACGAGCCGCGGCCCCGCCCGGCCGTGAGCAAGCGGCCCGAGCAGCGCCTCCTGCAGCGCTCCAACGATCGCGGCGGCGGCGACGCCGGTGTCGAGGGGCGCGATCTCCCCGGCGGCGGCCGCCTCCTCGAGCAGCGCGGCGAAGACCCCCGCGTAGGCGCGCTTGTTGGCCAACCGGGCCGCCTCCACCGCCGGGTCCGCGGGCTCGGCCATCAGCGCGTAAGCCAGCGTGGGGGCGGCGTTGGCGCGGTGGGCGAACGCCTCGATCGCGGCGCGTAGCCGCCGCAGGGGGCCCGGCGCCGGCCGGCCCGCGATGTCCGCGACGACGGCCAGCTCACGCGCGGCCGCCTCCGCGAAGACCTCGGCCAGCAACTCGCTCTTGGACGGGAAGTGGCGATACAGCGTCCCCGTGGCCACGCCGGCGCGTCGCGCGACGTCGTGCATCGAGGCGACGCTCCAGCCGCCCTCGGCGACGAGCGACAGCGTGCCGGCGACGATCGCGTCGCGGGTGGCGGCACGCCGCTCGGCCCGCAGGCCGCCGATCCGGGGCAGGATGGCCGCTTCCATGGTGAACAGTGAATCATGGTTCACGGTTTGGGGCAAGCGGGCGCCGCGTACCCTCAGCGCGGATGACCGGCCAGGTTGCAGATCCCCCTGTCGCCCGCCTGCCGTTCGTCTCGCGGTGGCGGGCCGGGGCGGGTATCGAGCGCCTGCGCGCGGGCCGGGCACCCTGGGCGCTGCTGGCCTGCGTCGCGCTGGCCGCGCTGACGCTGCTGGCCCCCTCGCAGCCCACCTATGACCCCTGGTCCTGGATCATCTGGGGCCGCGAGGTCCTCCACCTCGACCTCTCGACCACCTACGGCCCGTCGTGGAAGCCGCTGACCGTGGCGCTGACGACGGTGTTCGCGCTGTTCGGCAGCGCGGCGCCGCTGCTGTGGGTGCTGGCGGCGCGCGCGGGCGCTCTGGCCGGCGTCCTCTTCGCCTTCCGGCTCGGGCGGCGGCTCGCCGGCCCCACCGCGGGCGCGGTCGCGGCGGCGGTGCTCCTCGTCGCCCCATGGTTCATGCGCAACGCCGCGATGGCCAACTCGGAGGGCCTGCAGGTCGCGTTCGCCCTGGCCGCGATCGAGCGCGCCCTCGCCGGGCGCCGCGGAACGGCGTTCTGGCTGGGGGTCGGCCTGGGCCTGCTGCGCCCGGAGGCCTGGCCGTTCATCGGGCTGTTCGGCGCCTGGCTGGTGTGGCGCGATCGCACGCGGCTGCTCGGGGTGGCGGCCGGGTTCGCCATGCTCCCGCTCCTTTGGCTGGTCCCGGAGAAGCTCGGCTCGGGCGACTGGCTGCGCGCCGCCCACCGCGCCCAGCAGCCGGTCTCCGGCACCGCGGCGGATGCCGCCAGCCCGCTCCTCACGGTGCTGCGCGAGGGGTGGGCGATGCTCGGCGGCCCGCTGCACTGGGCGCTGGGCGCCGCCCTCGCCGTGGCGCTGGTGCGCCGCGACCTTCGCCTGCTGGCGCTCGCGGCCCTCGTCGCCGCGTGGACCCTGCTGGTGGCGCAGATGTCGGCCAGCGGCTACTCGGGCAACGCCCGCTATCTGATCGTCCCGGCGGCGCTGACGATCGTCGTGGCCGTCTGCGGCGTGGCCGGCGCCGCGTCGGCGCTCGCCCGCCGCCTGCCGATTCCGCGTGGCGCGGGCATCGTGGCGGCGGCGGCGCTGGCCGCCGTGGTCGTGACGCCGTGGATCACACCGGCCCGCCTCTCGTTGCGGACGGTCTCCGACCAGGCGCGCCTGACCGCCCAGCTCGCTGAGGTCGTGCAGCGCGCGGGCGGCCCGGCCGCGCTGCGGCACTGCGGCGACGTCGCGACGGGCGCCTACCTCGTGCCCGCGGTCGCGTGGCAGCTCGGCCTGCACATCGACCAGGTCCACCTGGTGGCCACGGATCCGGGGACCGTCCTGCGGGTCCGCACCGGCCCGCAGTCGCCCTCGCTCCCGACGCTGCTGCCACTGGCCGGGGCACCCGTGCGCACGCTCGCCTCCGCGAGCGACTGGCGCGCTGTGACGACCTGCGGGGCGCGCCGGTGAACGCCGTCGCCTCACCCATCGTCGGACTGCGGGACCGCGTCTCGGGGCGCCAGCGCGTCGCCGCCGGCCTGCTTGGCCTGGTGGTGCTGTCGTTCCTGCTGCGCTATACGGCGATCCACGCCCGCTACTGGATCGACGAGGGCCTCTCGGTCGGCATCGCCCGCCATCCGCTGACCCACATCCCGGGCCTGCTGCGCGAGGACGGCTCACCGCCGCTGTACTACCTGCTGCTGGGCGTCTGGATTCGGATCATCGGCGACGGCGAGGCCCGGACCCACGCGCTGTCGCTGGCCTTCGCGCTGCTCACCGTGCCGCTGGCGGTCGCCGCCGGGCGCGCGCTGTTCTCCGAGCGCGCCGGCTGGTTCACCGCCGTGATGGCGGGGCTGATCCCGTTCCTGAGCTACTACGCCCAGGAGACGCGGATGTACACGCTGATGGCCCTGCTGTCACTGGCGACGGCGGCCAGCTTCGCGCTCGTCTACGTCGCCGGCCGGCGACGCTGGCTCCCGGCGTTCGTGGTGTCGGGTGCCGCGATGATCTACACGCACAACTGGGGGCTGTTCATGCTGGCCGGTACGGCGATCGCGCTCGTGCCGCTGCTGAGCCGCCGAGCGGTCGCGTGGCGCGACGTGCTCATCGGCTACGGCGCCATCGCGCTGCTGTACCTGCCGTGGGTGCCGACGGTCCTCTACCAGGCCAAGCACACCGGAGCGCCGTGGTCGACCCCGCCGACGATCTCCGACATCCCCAGCGCGCTGGCCAACCTGGCGGGCGGTGCCGGGCCCGCGGTGGGCATCCTGCTGGTGGGCGGCAGCGGCCTGGCCGGCTACTGGACGCTGCGGCGCGGGCCGAGCGGGCCGCGCACCCAGCAGGCCACCGTCGTGCTGACGCTCGGTCTGGCGGTCATCGCCGCGATCGCGCTGGCCTTCACGGCCTCGCAGATCTCGCCCGGCTGGACCCTGCGCTACTTCTCCGCGATGATCGGCCCGCTGCTCCTGCTGGCCGGGGGGCTGCTCGCCCAGGCGAGCACCCTGGGGCTGGTGACGGTCGCGCTGTTGGCCGGCATGTGGATGCATCCCGAGACCGGAGCGGTCAACAACAAGAGCAACGTCCACCACGTCTCGGTCCTGCTGCGCGGCCGGGTCGAGCCCGGCGACCTCGTCGTCTCGACCCACCCCGAGCAGGTCCCGGTCGAGCACTTCTACTTCCCTCCGGGCCTGCGCTGGGCCAGCGGGATGGGCTGGTCGCGGGATACCGGGATCATGGACTGGCGCGACGCGCTGGATCGCTACCGGCACGCCCGGGTCCGCCGGACCGCGGGGGTGTTCATCCGCGCCCTCAAGCCGGGCGAGCAGCTCGTGCTCGTCGTGCCCATCCTGCGCACCGCCAGCTGGGTCGCGCCGTGGACGAAGCTCGTCAAGAAGCGCTCCAAGCAGTGGGAGCGCGCGCTGGACCACGACCCGCGGCTGGCCCGCGAGCAGGCGATCCCGCACCTCAGCCACAGCCGGCTCCCGCACGGCGTGCGGGTGGTGCTCTACCGCCGGCTCGCGCAGCGCTGATCCGCGGCCCGGCGGCGCGTTAGGAACTGTTAGGAACCGTTAGCGGCCGGGCTTGGCGAGGCCTGCGCGCGGCAATGCTGTGATCCATGGCAGCCACCGCTGACTTCCCCGTCGTGCAGCCCGACCGCGGCGACACCGCACCCGCCCGGCGGTTCGAGCGGTCAGACGACAAGCCCTACGTCGTCATCGGCGGCGGCCCCGCCGGCCTGACCGCCGGCTACCTGCTGGCCAAGGCCGGCCAGCGCGTCATCGTGCTGGAGGCCGACGAGCAGGTCGGCGGCATCGCCAAGACCGTCGTGGACCCCGACGGCTACCGCTTCGACCTCGGCGGCCACCGCTTCTTCACCAAGAACCAGGAGGTCGACGACCTCTGGCACGAGATCATGGGCGACGAGTTCCTCAAGCGCCCGCGCATGTCGCGCATCTTCTGGCGGGGCAAGTACCTCGACTACCCGCTCAAGGGCACCGACGTCATCCGCAAGCTCGGCCCGCTCGAGCTCATGCGCTGCGGCCTGAGCTACCTGTGGGCGGCCGTCAAGCCCAAGGGCGAGGAGGAGAACCTCGAGCAGTGGGTCTCCAACCGCTTCGGCAAGCGCCTGTACTCGCACTTCTTCAAGGGCTACACCGAGAAGGTGTGGGGCGTGCCCTGCACCGAGGTGCGCGCCGAATGGGCCGCACAGCGGATCAAGGGCCTGTCGTTCATGAGCGCCGCCAAGGCTGCCTTCTTCGGCAACCGCGGCAACATCAAGTCGCTGATCGACTCCTTCAACTACCCGCGGTTCGGCCCCGGCCAGATGTGGGAGGAGATGACCTCGCGCATCGAGGCGCTCGGCGGCGAGGTGCGGTTGAACACGCCGGCGACGCGGATCGAGGTCGCGAACGGGCGTGTCGTCCGCATCCACACGCCCGGCGAGGTGCTCGAGCCCCGCTCCACCGTCTCGTCGCTGCCGCTGCGCAACACCGTCGGCATGACCGACCCGGCCGCCCCGGCCGCCGTGGTCGAGGCCGCCAAGGGCCTGCGCTACCGCGATTTCCTGACGGTCTCGCTGATCCTTGACGGTGAGGACCTGTTCCCCGACAACTGGATCTACATCCACGAGGAGCACGTCGAGGTCGGCCGGATCCAGAACTTCCGCTCGTGGTCGCCCTGGATGGTCCCCGACCCCGACACGGCGTGCGTCGGCATGGAGTACTTCTGCTTCAAGGGCGACCACCTGTGGGACATGGCCGACGAGGATCTTGTCGCGCTGGCCTCCCGCGAGCTCGAGGTGCTGGGCCTGGCGACGGTCGACAAGGTCCGCCGCGGCCACGTCGTCCGCGTCCCGAAGGCCTACCCGATGTACGACGCCGAGTACGCCGAGCGCGTCGCGACGATCCGCGAGTGGCTCGACCCGCTGCAGGGCTTCGTCCAGGTCGGCCGCAACGGTCTGCACCGCTACAACAACTCCGATCACTCGATGCTCTCGGCGATGCGCGCGGTCGACAACCTGCTGCTCGGAGCCGACCACGACATCTGGGCGGTCAACGTCGAGTCGGTCTACCACGAGACGCAGACCGACGCCGACAGCGAGAACCCGTACCGCACGGTGCCGGAGCCCCCGGCGATGCACGAGCCGCTCGCCAGCGAAGCCGCCGCCTAGTCATGACGGGCGGCCGGGCGCTCAGGCTCCAGGCCCTCG
>JAWVFY010000201.1:0-3954 GCA_033855575.1 Solirubrobacteraceae bacterium | reverse complement strand
GCCTGCTTGAAGGCGATGCTGGTCCGGTAGAAGCCCTGGGCCGGGCCATCGAAGAACACCTGCGCACCGGGCCCGTGCGTCAGCCCCTGGAAGTAATCGATGTTCAGCGCATCGGCCTGGGCGAGCTTCCAGCGCCCCGGGTCGGCGGCGTACGCGGCGGGGACGAGCACGAGCACGGCAGCGCAGGCGGCGACCAGCGCGCGGAGGTGGTGGGCCATGAGCCGAGCCTAACCACCCCGTACCCTGCCCCGGGTGAAGCGCTACCTGCTCCCCGCCGCCCTCGCCGCGCTCGTGATCGCCGGTTGCGGCGGCGGCTCGACCAAGACCACGAGCGGCTCGGCCGGCTCCTCCTCGTCATCCTCGTCGTCGGGCGGCGTGCAGCTCGGCCCCGCGTTCGGCTCGTTCAGCACGCTGCCGGGCACGCAGCGCACGGTGCCGCCGTGGAACGCCGACGACGGCACGTCGCTGCGCGGCCGGCTCAAGGCGATGGGCCTCGCGCCGCTGCCCCAGGAGGGCACGGTCGTCCACATCCACCAGCACCTCGACCTCTACGTCAACGGCCAGAAGGTCACGGTCCCCGCGCTGATCGGGATCTCCGAGGTCGGCCAGTTCTTCAGCCCGCTGCACACCCACGACCCGACCGGGATCATCCACGTCGAGTCGGCGACCGCGAGCTCGTTCAGCCTGGGCGAGTTCTTCGGCGTGTGGGGCGTCCAGCTCACGCGCACGACCATCGGGTCGCTGCACACCGGCAACGGCAAGGTCCTGCGCACCTGGGTCAACGGCAAGCCGCTCAACGCCGACCCGACGCGCATCGTGCTGACCCCCCACCAGGAGATCGTCATCGCCTACGGCACGCCGGCGCAGATGCCGGCCCAGGTGCCCTCGTCGTACGCGTTCCCCGCCGGCCTCTAGCCGCTCGGATGGCCCCCGAAGTCGTCATCGCGGGCGGCGGCCACAACGGGCTGGTCGCCGCCGCCTACCTGGCGCGCGCGGGCAGAAGGGTGCTGGTCCTCGAGCGCCGCGAGGAGCTCGGCGGCGCCGCGGTCAGCGCGCGGCCGTTCGCCGGGATCGACGCGCGCCTGTCGCGCTACAGCTACCTCGTCTCGCTGTTCCCGTCCCGGATCGCCCGCGACCTGGGTATCGACCTCGCGCTGCGCGACCGCGCGGTGGCCGCCTACGCGCCCGTGCTGCGCGACGGGCGGGCGGGCGGGCTGCTCGTCGAGGCCGATGCCGCCTCGCCGGCCACCGCCGACTCGTTTCGTGCCCTGACCGGCGACGATCGCGAGCACCGCGCCTTCCTGGCCTTCGGCGAGGTGCTGAAACAGACCCGCCGCCTGTTCGAGACGTTCACCGACCCGCTGCCCACGCGCGCGCAGGCGCGGGAGATGGTCGGCGGGGAGGCGTGGCGCGACCTCGTCGAGCGCCCGCTCGGCGAGGCGCTGGACGAGCGCTTTGCCGACGGCGTGGTCCGCGGCATGGTCGCCACCGACGGCCTGATCGGGACCTTCGCCGCGCTCGACGAGCCGTCGCTGCGCCAGAACCGCTGCTTCCTCTACCACGTCGCCGGCGGCCCGTGGCGTGTGCCGGCGGGCGGGATGGGCGCGATCAGCGCCGCCCTGGAGCGCGCCGCGCGCGCCGCCGGTGCCGAGCTGCGCTGTAACGCTGAGGTCCTGTCGATCGACCCGGCGGGCGAGGTGACCTGGCGCGAGGGTGCCGATCAGCACAGCGCGAGCGCGCGGTGGATCCTGGCCGGCGTGGCGCCCACGGTGCTGGCCGGCCTGCTGGGCGACACCCCACCCCCGGCGCCCGAGGGCGCGCAGCTCAAGCTCAACCTGCTGCTCGACCGCCTGCCGCGGCTGCGCTCAGGGGTCGATCCGGCGGTCGCCTTCGCGGGCACCTTCCGCCTGCACGAGCACGCCGACGAGCTCGCGACCGCCCACGCGGCGGCCTCCCGGGGCGAGCTGCCCGAGCGCCCGCCCGCGGAGCTGTACTGCCACACGCTCACCGACCCGTCGATCGTGGCGGGCCGGCGCCACACGCTGACGCTCTTCGGGCTGCACGCGCCCGCCCGGCTCTTCGCACGCGACGAGGCCGCGGCGCGCGACACGCTGGTGGAGCGCTACCTCGACGGCCTCGACGAGCACCTGGCCGAGCCGATCCGCGACTGCCTGGCCCGTGACGCCAACGGCGCGCCGTGCCTGGAGGCGCGCACGCCGCTCGATCTCGAGCGCGAGCTCGGCATGCCGGGCGGCGACATCTTCCACGGCGACCTGAGCTGGCCCTGGCGCGAGGCCGACGACGGCGATGCCTGGGGCGTCGCGACCGGACACGAGCGCATCCTGCGCTGCGGGGCCGGGGCCCGGCGGGGCGGCGGAGTCAGCGGCGTCGGCGGTCACAACGCCGCGATGGCGGTGCTGGAGGCCTGACACCCTGACACAGCTGTGTCAAGGTTGTAGACTCGTCGCCGATGCCCGATCGTGACTTCCTGGCCGCCGTGCGCGAGCGCGTCGTCGTGTTCGACGGCGGGATGGGCGCCACGCTGGAGCAGTTCGACCTCTCGCTCGAGAAGGACTACCAGCTGCCCGGGCGCGCGCACGAGGCGCTGGTGCTCAACCGCCCGGACGTCATCGAGGGCGTCCACGCGTCGATGGTCGCCGCGGGAGCCGAGGTCGTCGAGACCGACACGTTCCAGGCCAGCCGCATCAAGCTCGACGAGTGGGGTCTGGGCGACCACACCCTGGAGATCAACCGCCGTGCGGCCGAGATCGCCCGCAAGGCGGTCGGCGAGCAGCGGTTCGTCGCCGGCTCGATCGGGCCCACCGGCCACCTCCCCGCGTCGGACGACCCGACCCTCGGGAAGATCACCTTCCGCGAGCTGGTCGCCACGTTCACCGAGCAGGCCCAGGGCCTGCTCGAGGGCGGCGTCGACCTGGTGATCATCGAGACCGCGCAGGACATCCTCGAGGTCAAGGCGGCGATCTTCGGGGTCCGCGAGGCGTTCGCGCTCACCGGCCGCAGGGTGCCGATCCAGACGTCGGTCTCGCTGCTGCCCAACGGCGGCAAGATGCTGCTGGGCACCGACATCGACGCGGTCCTGACCACGCTCGAGGCGCTGAAGGTCGACGTCATCGGCCTGAACTGCTCGACCGGCCCCGAGGACATGCGCGACGCGATCCGCTTCCTCGGAGAGTTCTCCTCGCTGCCGGTCCACTGCATCCCCAACGCCGGCATCCCGCTCCAGGGTCCCGACGGCGAGACGATCTTCCCCGAGCAGCCCGAGCCGCTGGCCGCCGCGCTGGGCGAGTTCGTCGAGCGCTTCGGCGTCTCGATCGTCGGCGGCTGCTGCGGGACGACCCCCGACCACATCCAGGCGATCGCCGAGCGGGTCGGATCCCGCCCGCCGGGCCCCCGCCCGGCGCCGCGGCCGCCGCAGGTCTCCTCGATGATCGCCGCCACGTCGCTGGTCCAGGAGCCGCGACCGTCGATGGTCGGCGAGCGCGTGAACTCGCAGGGCTCGCGCAAGGCCAAGGAGCTGCTGCTCGCCGACGACTACGACGGTCTGGTCCAGGTCGCCGAGGACCAGGTCGAGGGCGGTGCGCACATCCTCGACGTCTGCGTCGCGCTGACCGAGCGCGCCGACGAGGACGAGCAGATGCGCCAGACGGTCAAGCGCATCTCGCTGACCCAGCCGACGCCGATCCAGATCGACTCGACCGAGCCCGATGTGCTGGCCAAGGCGCTCGATCAGATCCCGGGCCGCGCGATCGTCAACTCGATCAACCTGGAGGCCGGCCGGGCCAAGGCCGACACCGTGATCCCGATGGCCGTCGCGCACGGCGCCGCGCTGATCGCGCTGACGATCGACGAGGTCGGGATGGCCAAGACCGCCGAGCGCAAGGTCGAGATCGCCAAGCGCCTCAAGGAGATCGCCTGCGATGAGCACGGCCTCGA
>JAWVFY010000200.1:0-4646 GCA_033855575.1 Solirubrobacteraceae bacterium | reverse complement strand
CCGAACAGCCCGCACCAGGTGGACGGGATGCGGATCGAGCCGCCACCATCGGAGCCAAGCCCCATGGCGGCGAGGCCGCTTGCCACCGCCGCCCCGGTTCCGCCGCTGCTGCCGCCGGGCGTGTAGGCCGTGTTCCACGGGTTGCGGGTGGCACCGAAGGTGAGCGTCTCGGTGAACGGCCAGATACACATCTCGGGCACCGCGGTCTTGCCGAGGATGACCGCTCCAGCGGCGCGCAGCCGACGCACGACCTCGGCGTCGTGTTCTTTGGCCGGGCCATGGCCGGCGATGCCCATGGCGGTGACCTCGCCTGCGACGTCCACGTCGTCCTTGATGGCGATCGGCACGCCGAGCAGCGGCCGGTCCCCGCCGGCGCCGCGCCGGCCCTCGGCCTGAGCGGCCTCGGCGAGCGCGCGCTCGGCCAGGACGATCCGGAACGCGTTGAGCTGCGGGTCCAGCTGCGCGATGCGATCGAGCACGGCCTGGACGAGCTCGCGCGGCGAGACCTCGCCGTCGCGGATCAGCTGGGCCTGCCGGGCGATCCCGGCGAAGACGAGGTCGGGGGCGTCCATGGGGGCCGGACCCTACCGGTGCCCGCAGGAGCAGTCCGTAGGGTCTGGCCCATGGATCCCGCCGCGCTGGCCGCTCGCCTGGAGGCGATCGAGCAACGCTTCGCCGGCAGCGACGCCGAGCGCCGGGCGGCGCAGCTGTGCGCCGACGAGCTGCGGCGCGGCGGCCGCGAGCCGCGCACCGAGACGCTGTGGTTCCGGCCCCAGGTGCACGGCCCGCGCGCGGTGTTCGCCGCGGTGGGGGTCGCGGCCAGCGTCGTCGCGGTCTCCCATCACGTCGTGGGCCTCGCGCTGGCCGGCGGCGCGCTGCTGGCGACCCTGCTCGACGCCGCCAGGGTCCGGCTGCTCGCTCCGCTGCTCGCCCGCCGGGCGACCCAGAACGTCATCGCGCCGCCGTCCCGGCATCGCGACGGCGACGTCCTGCTGATCCTCAGCGCGTCGGCCGATGCGCCCGGGCGCAGCATCATCTCCCGGCTCGAGCGGCTGCGGCGCGGCAGCCTGCTGCCGGGTGCGGCGGGGCTGCTCCTCGTGGCGCTCGCGCTGGTGGCCGCGTGCGCCGGCGCTCGCGTCGCCGGGGCGGGCGGTACGGCCCTGGGCGTGGTCCAGCTCGTCCCGACGGCCGCGCTCATCCTGCTCGTCGGCGCGTTCGCCGAGGCCGCCCTCGCTCGCCCCGCCCCGCGCGCGCCGGCGGGTGGCCCGGCGGTCGCGCTGGCGGTCGCCCTCGCGCTGGACGCCCAGCCCCCGCGCCACCTGGCGGTCGAGGTCCTCGTGGCCGGCGCCGGCGAGGCCGGGGCCGCCGGCATGGCCGCCTATGTGCGCGCCCGGCGCCGCGGGGTCCGCCCCGAGGACGTGGTCGTGGTCCACCTCGGCTCCTCCCCAGGCACCGTGCGCTACCTCGCGCGCGACGGCGAGTCGTTCGGCGCGCGCCTGCACCCGCGTCTCGTGCAGCTGGCCGGTGCCGTTCCCGGCACCGAGCGCCTGCAGGGCCGGGGCCGCAGCGGCGCCCGGGTCGCCCGCGGCGCGCGCTGGCCCGCGATCGGGTTGGAGGGCGACGCGCGGCCGCTGGCGGCCGCGACGCTGCGGCTGGTCGCGGCCATCGACGCCGACCTCCGCACCGCGCGCCAGGCGACCTCCGGTGACGCCGGGTAGATTTGCGCCATGGCCCCCCGCCTGCTGTGGACGCCGTCGGCGGCGCGCGTCGAGCGCGCGGCGATCACGCGGTTCGCGCGCGAGCAGGGACTCCCCGAGGACTACGCGTCGCTGCATCGCTGGTCGATCGAGCACCTCGAGGAGTTCTGGGCGGCGATCTGGGAGGCATTCGGCGTGGCCGGCTCCCACGAGGCGGTCCTGGCGTCGCGCGAGATGCCGGGCGCCCGGTGGTTCCCCGGCACGCGCGTCAACTACGCCGCGCACGTCTTCGCGGGCAAGCCCGACGGGCAGATCGCGATCCGGCATGCCTCCGAGTCGCGCGAGCTCGGCGTCTGGACCTGGGCGCATCTGCGCGACGAGACCGCGCGGATCCGCGCCGGGCTGATCGCGCTGGGGGTCGGCGAGGGCGATCGCGTGGCCGCGTTCATGCCGAACATCCCCGAGACGATCGCGGCGTTCCTGGCCACCGCGTCGCTGGGGGCGATCTGGTCGAGCGCGGCACCCGAGTTCGGGGCCCGGTCGGTGATCGACCGCTTCGCGCAGATCGAGCCGAAGGTGCTGCTGGCCATCGACGGCTACCGCTACGGCGGGCGCGACTTCGACTGCGCCGAGAAGGTCGCGGCGATCGCCGCCGGACTCGATGCCCACCCACCCACCCGCATCGTGCGCCTGGGCTACCTCGACGCCAGCGGCTGGGAGGACGGGTTCCTGAGCTCGTCCCCACCCAGCCCGCTCGAGTTCGCGAGCGTCCCGTTCGATCATCCACTCTGGGTCCTGTACTCGTCCGGGACGACCGGGCTGCCCAAGGCGATCGTCCACGGCCACGGCGGGATCCTGCTCGAGCACCTCAAGAAGATGCACCTGCACCTCGACGCGCAGGCCGACGACCGCGTGTTCTGGTTCTCCACGACCGGCTGGATGATGTGGAACTTCCTCGTCGGCGTGCTGCTGACCGAGGCGTCGATCGTGCTCTACGACGGCAACCCCGCGGGCGACGTGCTCTGGGACCTGGCCGCCGACGCCGGCATCACCGTGTTCGGCACCAGCGCGGCGTTCATCGCCGCATCGATGAAGGACCGCATCGAGCCGGCCGCCGGCCGCGACCTCTCCGCCCTGCACGCCGTCGGCTCGACCGGCTCGCCGCTGTCGCCCGAGGGCTTCTCCTGGGTCTACGAGCAGCTCGGCGCCGACACCTGGCTGTTCTCGACGAGCGGCGGGACCGACGTCTGCACCGCGTTCGTCGGCGGCGTGCCGACCCTGCCGGTCTACGAGGGTGAGCTGCAGGCGCCGTCGCTGGGCGTCGACCTCCAGGCGTGGTCAGAGGACGGCCGTCCGCTGATCGGGCAGGTCGGCGAGCTGGTCATCACCCAACCCATGCCGAGCATGCCCGTCTTCTTCTGGGGCGACGAGACCGGCGAACGGCTGCGCGAGAGCTACTTCGAGATGTTCCCCGGCGTCTGGCGCCACGGCGACTGGATCGAGATCACGCAGCGCGGCACCGCGATCATCTACGGCCGTTCGGACTCGACGATCAACCGCGGCGGCGTGCGGATGGGCACCAGCGAGATCTACCGCGCCGTGCTGGCCGACGACGACATCACAGACGCGCTCGTCGTCGACGTCCCGCGCGAGAGCGAGGAGAACTGGATGCCGCTGTTCGTCGTCCTGCGCGACGGCCTGAGCCTCGACGACGACCTGATCGCCCGGATCAAGCAGCGCATCCGCGCCGACTGCAGTCCCCGTCATGTCCCGAACGAGATCCACCAGATCGCCGAGGTCCCGCGCACCCTGTCGGGCAAGATCCTCGAGGTCCCCGTCAAGCGGATCCTCATGGGCACCCCACCCGAGCAGGCCGCCAGCCGCGACAGCCTCGCCAACCCCGCCGCGCTCGACGTCTTCACCGCCTGGCGCGAGCGCCAGCCGCAGCCCTAACCGTCAGGATCGGTCGGCGCGCCGCGGAGGGAGACGCGTGCCGCCGCCTCGATCCTGCGAGCGATCTCCTGCGGAGACAGGTGGGCACCGCGGGCGTCGCGGAGGATCGATGCCGAGGCGCGCAGCTGCGCCAGCACCGCTCGCCCGCGGAGGTGGCCGAGGCGGACCTCGGCCGGCGAGCCGAGCGCGCAGGCGGCGCGCGGGCAGCCCTTGAGCGTCCCGTAGCGGTACGCCCAGTCCATGCGGTTCTTCAGCCCCTCGTCGGCGTAGTCGGCGACCCAGAGCTGCTTGCGCGACGCCGAGGCGAGCGGCTCGCCGGCCACGTTCTTCTCGTTCATCAGCGCCTCGGGGATGTCGAAGGCGGCGTACGGCGTGGTGTCGAGCTTGGCGGTGAAGGCGTCCCACATCGGCGCGGCGAGCGCGTCGTAGACATAGGACGGCTGCATGCCGAGGATGATCTCCATCGTCCGCAGGACCGAGAGCTGGTCGTAGTGCTGGCTGACGACGGCGCCGCGCTTGACGTAGGGCGAGAGCACCAGGCCGGCCGTGCGGTGGCCGTCGACGTGGTCGGGGCCGTTCTGCGCGTCGTCCTGCACGACGAAGATCGCGCTGTAGGGCCAGATCTTCGAGTGCGAGATGTCGCTGACCAGCTGGCCGAGAGCCTGGTCGCCATCGCGGTTGAGCGCGTCGGGCGTTCGCGTGCCGGCGGCGGTGCCCGCCCCGTGGTTGTTGGGGAACAGCAGCTCGTTGAACCGCGGGACCGCGCAGGTGGTCGTCTGCGACGGGTCGGGGCACGCGTCGAGCTGCGCGCCGAACCGCTCGCGGAAGTAGTGCATCCGCGAGACACCCTTGGTGGGATCGGGCTGCACGGCCGGGTCGTGGTCGTCGGTCAGGCGCCCGGTGATCGGGTCGGAGTTGATCGCGCCGCTGGAGGGATACTGCGTGATGAACTCGGAGTTGGCCAGCGTGTTGGCCTGCATCGCCAGCTCGTCGGGC
>JAWVFY010000199.1:0-3071 GCA_033855575.1 Solirubrobacteraceae bacterium | reverse complement strand
TACAGCTAGGGCGTCGGAGCCGGAGCCGCAGCTGGCTCCGGTTCGCTCTCCGGAGGCTGTCCGGTGTCCGTGTCGGGGCAGGGCTCGTCGATCGGGATGTCGGACTGATACGGCGAGTAGGTGAAGGCGCCCCGCGCTGCGAAGGCGGAGAACGGGGCGCAGGCCGCGAAGGCGGCGGTCGGCGAGGAGACGAACCAGACGTGGCTCATCCAGGTCGCCGTCGACCCGTGCTTGTGCCACTCGATCATGTTGTCGAACAAGGGCGGCGGCCTGTTCCCGGGGGCGCGGAACATCGCCGCGGCCAGCGTCCAGTGGCGGTTGGCGTCGCACCAGTAGATCAGCGACTGCGGAGCGTCGGGGTCCAGCAGCTTGCCCCACATCCGGACGCCGTTCTTGCGGGCGTGGTGCAGGCCGGGACAGGCGAGGCTCTGGTCGAGCTCGTAGCCGAGGCTGCGCGCTTTGGCCACCGTGCTCCAGCGCTTGACGTTGGCGAACGTGAGGATCTGGAAGTGGCGCAGGTGGCGCGCGTTGAACGACCGGCCCAGGATGCTCGCCGGCGCATAGCCGTCGGGGTTGCCGACGATGTAGTGGCCGAGGCCGTCGTGGGCGTCGAATGGGTGATCGGCCACCGTGCACGACCCCTTGGTGACCGACCAGGTCCCGGAGGCGTGATCAGCGTCGGCGAAGGTGCCCTGCACCGACCACGTCCCCTTGCCGCCGGCCAGCCTGGCGTTGACGACGGCGAACGTGCCATCGGCGTGGATCGGCACCCGCCCGGCGACCCCCGAGTCGTCGCACGTCTCGGCCCAGAGGACGATCGAGGTCAGCGCCGTGCCGGCGTTGTTGACCTGCAGCTGCACGTGCCAGTCATGCCCGTGCGTGTTGTGCAGGTGGTCCTCGTACATCGTTTTCGGCCGCGGCTTGACGGCCGAGGCGCCGAGCGCGGGAAGGGCCGCCAGCCCGAATGCGGCCAGCAGGACGAGAGCACGACGCACGTATTCAGGTTAGTGACAGGGGGGGTCGTCAGGGGACCGAGCCGCGATGATGGCGCGAGATGTCCACCGCCGCACGACCCCCTCGGCCCGCTGCGCCGGACGCGTTCAGCCTCGCCCGCCGCCGCTTCCTGGCCGGTGAGCGGATCGACATGAGCGCCATGGCCGCCGAGCTCGGCGTCAACCGGGTCACGCTCTACCGCTGGGTGGGCTCACGCGAGAAGCTGCTGGTCGAGGTCATCTGGGCGCTCGCCGAACGGACGCTGGCCGACGAGGCTCGTCGGACGCGCAAGGCCGGTAGCGCGCGGATCGTCGAGATCGTCACGCGGTTCGTGGCCGCGGTGCTCTCCAACCCAGGCATGAGCCGGTTTCTCGCCGACGAGGGCGAGCTGGCGATGCGGCTGCTGACCCGCCGCGAGACGGGCTTCCAGCCGCGGCTGATCGAGGCTGTCCAGGCGTTGCTCGAGGAGGAGGCAGCGCGGGGGCGGCTCGACCTGCCGGCGGACCTGCACGACGTCGCCTACACGATGGTGCGCATCGTCGAGTCCTACATCTACCTCGACCTGATCATGGGCGAGACGCCGGATGCGCGGCGTGCCGAATCGATCCTGCGGCTGCTCCTGCGATGAGCTCGCGTGCTGCGACACCTGCAACACCGCCGGCTACTGTTGCATCCATGCAGCGCCAAACGGCTGAGGTGCGCGCGCTGACCCAGCTCGGGTTCGACGAGATCGGCGGCGCCGTGGCCGGCATCGGTGCGATCCACCAGGCGATCGCCGACCGGGTGTTCGGCGCCACCGGGCCCGGCGCGACGCCGGTGCGGGTCGCCCACGACGCCGTGGCCCGGCGCGTCTATGGCGGGCTGCGTCTGGGCGCCGGCACAATCGGCCGCGGGGCGGGTGCGGTCGCCACACGCGTGGGGGTCGAGCCGCTGTCGGCCTCGCCGAGCGGCAGCCTGGCGTTGGGCGTCCTGAACGGGCTGATCGGCGACCAGCTCGCCCGCGAGGGCAGCGCGCTGGACGTCGGGCTGACGCTGCGCGTCGCCGGGCCGAGCACGCCGCGCGTCGCGGTGTTCCTGCACGGCCTGATGGAGACCGACGCCTCGTGGGCCCTGGGCGGGCGCGCGACCTATGGCGACCGGCTGGCCGCCGACCTCGGCTACACGCCGGTCTACGTTCGCTACAACACCGGCCGCCACGTCTCCGAGAACGGCGCGACGCTGGCCGCCGAGCTCGGGGAGCTGCTGGCGGGCTGGCCCGCCGCCCTGGAGTCGGTCGCGCTGATCGGCCACTCGATGGGCGGGTTGGTCGCCCGCAGCGCCTGCCATCAGGCTGCGGCGGCCGACGCCGAGTGGGTGACGCACGTGCGCCATGTGATCTCGCTCGGCACGCCGCACATGGGCGCGCCGCTGGCCCAGGCCGCCCACTGGCTGAGCGTGGCCCTCAACGCCCTGCCCGAGACGCGGGCCTTCGGCGCCTGGCTGAGGCGGCGCAGCGCGGGCATCCGCGACCTGCGCCAGGGGTCGCTGGTCGACGAGGACTGGCGCGACCGCGATCCCGGGGCGCTGCGCGGCGTGGCCTGCGCGGAGGTCCCGCTGCTGCCCCGCGCGACCCACTGCTTCGTCTCGGCGACGCTGACGCGCGATCAGGGCCACCCGGTCGCGCGGCTGCTCGGCGACGTGCTCGTGCTCGTCCCCAGCGCCGCGGGCCGCAGCCGCAGCCGGCGCCTTGGCTTCGCCGAGGAGGACGGCCGGCATCTGGGTGGGACCCACCACCTCGCGCTGCTCAACCACCCGGCCGTCTACGACCAGCTGCGCGCCTGGTTGGCGCGGTCCTAGCGCCGGACGCCGCAAGTTCTGGCGCCGTGCGGCGTTCGTTGCAGCATGAAGCGTCTCACTCTGTCCGCACTCGCGGCGGGCGCCCTGGCCGCCGCCTCGCTGTTGACCACGCTGGCGCCGGCCGCCTCGGCCGCGCCCGCCCGAACCCGCTTCCCGGCTGTGCTCTCCGGGAGCGCGCAGGGCCGTCCCGACCTGGGCCGTGCCTCGTCGCTGGAGCCGGTCGACGTGCTGATCGCCCTGCG
>JAWVFY010000198.1:0-4401 GCA_033855575.1 Solirubrobacteraceae bacterium | reverse complement strand
GGCCGCGCTCGTCGTGGTCGAGGTCAGCATCAGCGCGCCGATCATCGGCAGGAACGCCAGACCGGTCTCTACCGGCGAGAAGCCGAGCGTCTGCTGCAGGTAGTAGGTGAGGAACAGGAACACGCCGAACATCCCCATGCCCGCGATGCCGATCGCCAGGTACGAGCCGCCGCGGTTGCGGTCGAGCACGACGCGCAGCGGCAGCAGCGGCTGGGCCGCTCGGCGCTGCCAGGCGACGAACCCGGCCAGCAGGGCCACGCCGCCGGCGAGCATCCCGACGGTCAGCGGCGCGCCCCAGCCGTGCGTCTCGGCGTTGGAAAACCCGTAGACCAGGGCGAACAGGCCGCCCGACGCCGCGGCGGTGCCGGGGAGGTCCAGGCGCGGCCGGTGGCCCGCGCGCTCGGGGTTGCGCAGCAGCGTCAGGGCGCCGAGGGCGGCGGGCAGCGCGAAGAGCAGGTTGACGTAGAGGCACCAGCGCCACGAGAGGTACTCGGTCAGGATGCCGCCGAGCAGCAGTCCGATGGCGGCGCCGCCGCCGGCGATCGCGCCGAAGATGCCGAACGCCTTGCCGCGCTCCTGCGGGTCGGTGAACGTCGTGGTCAGCAGCGACAGCGCCGACGGCGCGAGCACGGCGCCGAACGCGCCCTGCAGCGCGCGGGCCGCGACCAGCACGCCGAAGCTGTGTGCCGTGCCGCCGATGGCCGAGGCGCCGGCGAAGCCGACCAGGCCCGCGATGAACGTCCATTTGCGGCCGAAGAGATCGCCCAGCTTGCCGCCGAGCAGCAGCAGGCTGCCGAACGCCAGCGCGTAGGCCGTGACGATCCACTGGCGGTTCTCGTCGGTGAAGTGCAGCGCCTTCTCCGCGGAGGGCAGGGCGATGTTCACGATCGTCGCGTCGAGGACGACCATCAGCTGGGCGACGCCGAGCAGGGCCAGGATGGTCCAGCGATGGGTGTGGTGATGGGTGTCGGCAGGTGACATGGGCGGGCTCTTGGTCGTGAGAGAAGAGGTGAAGCGGACGCGGTATGTCCGCTTGTCGGGCGTACCGTAGCAGGAAAATGGACACGCTGCGTCCGCTTCTTGTAGCCTGTGTCACATGGCCTCCTCTCCGGCCCTGTCGGAACGACCGCTGCGGCGCGACGCCGAGCGCAACCGCGAGCGCATCCTCGCGGCCGCTCGCGAGGCGTTCGCCGAAGATGGGCTCGATGTCGGGCTGCACGAGATCGCTCGCCGCGCCGGCGTCGGCGTGGGGACCGTCTACCGGCGCTTCGCCGACAAGGACGTCCTCATCGGCGCCCTGTTCGAGGATCGCGTCGAGGAGGTCGTGGCGATCGCCGAGGGGGCGCTGGCCGATGCCGACGCCTGGCACGGGCTCGAGGTGTTCCTCACCCGGACGCTCGAGCTGCAGGCGGCGGACCGCGGACTGCACCAGCTGGTCTTCGCCCGCGAGCAGGGCGCGCAGTGCGCCGCCGGGGCGCGCAGGCGGATCGCGCCGCTCGCGATCCGGCTCGTGGAGCGCGCGCAGCAGCAGGGGACGGTGCGCGACGACGTCACGGCCTACGACGTGGGGATGGCGCGCCAGATGCTCGGGGCGCTGATGGAGAGCACCCGCGACGTCGATCCCGACGGCTGGCGCCGTCAGCTGGCGATCGTGCTCGACGGGCTGCGCCGCCGGCGCAACGGGCCCACGCCGCTCCCCGGCCGTCCGCTGCCGCCGGCGGAGTTGGCCCGCATCAGCCCGAGCTGACGCGCGTTCAGCCGCCGTAGGCGGCGCGCAGCAGCGCCATCATCGTGCCCGCCGACTGCGGCCCGACGGGGTTGCCCGAGCCGTCGCAGAATCCGATCTCCAGGTGCGGGCCGCTGGAGATCCCGACGATGCCCGCGCCGACCTCGCTGATCACCTGCCCCGCGCCCACGTGGGTGCCGATCGGCACCATGTTGCCGGGCCCGGCGTGGCCGTAGTAGACGGTCCGGCCGTCGTCGAGGTGCAGGATCGGCGCGCTCGGCCCGAAGCCCGAGATGCCGTGACCGACGATCGTCCCGCTGCCGACCGCCAGCAGCGGCGTGTGACCCGGCGCGGCGATGTCGACGCCCTGGTCGGGTGTCCAGCTCGCGGGCGACACCGCCGCTCCGGCGGGCATCGGGAAGGTGAAGCCGCCACCCGAGAGGACCTGCGTGGGCGCCGGGGCCAGCGAGCGGGCCGCGGCGCGGCGGGCGGCGGCGAGGCGCTGGAGCAGGGCACGGCGCTGGGCGCGCAGCGCGGCCAGCTGCCCGACGGTGCGCGCGTGCGCCCGCGCGGCCGCGAGCTGGCGCGCCGCCACGCGCTCGCGGATCGTCGCGGCCGCCTCCTGGCGCGCGGCGACGGCCTCGAGCTCATGGCGCTCGGTCCGCTGCAGCCCGGCCAGCCGCCGGGTCTCGATCGTGACGGCGTCGCGGGCGCCGCGGATGACGCGCACGGCGTTGGCGTTGGACCGGGCGACGCGCTTGGCGGCGTCCACGCGCTCGAGCAGGTCGGCGAAGCCGTGGGACTCGATGATCACGGTGATGATGTCGGGAGGCTGGTTCTCGTAGTCGGCCAGCAGGACGCCGGACAGGTAGCGCTGGGCCAGGTCGGCGCGCAGGCGCAGGCGCACGAGCCGTGCGCGCTGGGAGACGAGCGTGGCGCGCGTGCGGGCCAGCGCCGCCTGGTGCTGGCCGAGCTCCGCGGTCAGTGCGTTCAGGCGCCGCTGGGCGGTGGCGAGGTCGCCGTTGGCCGCGCTGAGCGTGCGCGCCTCGCGCGCCGCCTGCGCGGCGAGCGAGTTCTCGCGGGATGCGCGAGCGTCGGGGTGGCGGGCGCTGCCGACGAGAACGAGGGCGAGTACCGCGACGGCGACCGTGACCAGCCGGAGCCGGGGCATCGCTCGACGATAGGGCAGGCGCGGTACACCGTGCGCAAGCGAACTTGCGCAGCCGCGCGCCGCGCCCGCGTCAGCTGCTCGCGGCCCAGTTCACCGAGAAGATGCCACCGGTCGGGTCGAGCGTGCTGGGCGTCGCGCCGCCGGAGGTGGCGGCCGGCGCGTCACCCGGCCCGCCCGGGCCGCCGGGATAGCCGGGGCCCCTGAAGCGCTGCGTGTCCGGGGCGAGCGTGAGCGCAACGGAGTCCCAGGCGGCGTCGGAGATCGTGCCGGTGTGCCCCCCCGCGGTCTCGGCCTGCGCCTTGTCGAGCTGCGTCGTGCCGAAGTCCGACAGCGGCATGACCTGACAGAACTGGCCGCTGGAGCCCGAACAGGCCGAGGGCGCTTCGACGATCCACTCCGCCGAGCTGGTGTCGATCGCGCTGGCGTGCAGGGTCTTGGTGAAGACCTTCTTCGTGGTGTCGTCGGCCATCCGGAGCTTGACGGTGTGACCGCTCACGGTTGCGCTGGCCGTCATCCAGTCGCCCGGGTGGACGGTGATCTTGGCGCTGTGGGGGAGCGACGGCACCAGCTCGTACCAGGTCGAGTAGGTGGCCTTGCCCGAGCTGCAGTCGGCCTCGGTGCCGAGCTGCTCGAGCGCGGTCGACGTCGTCTTGTAGCCGCCGAGCCCGACCCACACCGCCGACCAGGTGCGCTGGCCGTCGCTGCAGTCGACCGTGGGGGCGGTCCACGCGGCGCTGACCCGCTTGAAGCGCACGCCGCTGCGCATCACGGCATAGCCGGCCCAGTTCGAGCTCGTCGTGTTGGTGGTGGTGGCGGCGTCGGCGGCCGGGGCGGCGACAGCGCACAGCGCGCCGGCCGCGGCGAGGAAGCCGAGACGACGGCGAAGGCGGGGGAGGTGGGACATGGCGCCGAGGATCGGCGGCGGACCTCTGGTCCGGCTGTCTGAGCCCTGAGAGCTCGCTGAGAGCACACGCGGGACGGCCGCCTCGACAACCTCGTGCGTGCCGTCGTCATAGACGATCACGCCGCCGTCGGGCAGCCAGTCGCGCGCCGCCGCCGGCCCGCTGAGCAGCGCGGCCTTGCTGCGCATCTCGGCCTCCAGCGCCGCGGGTGCGAGCGCGGTGACCTGGACGATGCCGGTGAACGCCGGGCGACCCGTCGACGGGTCGAGCAGGTGGTGGGCAGGGCGGCCGTCCTCGTCGAGCCAGCTGCGCCGGCCGATGCCGCTGGTCGCGACCCCGCCGGCGGCTCGCTCGAGGACGTGCAGGTGCTCGCCCCCGAACGGGTCGGCGACCACGATCCGGCGCCCGATGCCGGCGGTGCCGCCGAGCAGCAGGTCGCCCGCGCAGTCGACGGCGAAGCTCGCGTGGCGGCCGAGCGCGCGGCCGAGCAGGTCGGCGAACAGCCCCTTGGCCAACCCGCCGCTGTCGAGCGCCAGTCCCGGTGGTCGCACGATGGTCGGGCCGTTCGGGTCGACGTGGACGGCGTGCCATCCGCCGTGCGG
>JAWVFY010000197.1:0-2755 GCA_033855575.1 Solirubrobacteraceae bacterium | reverse complement strand
TCCAGGTTGGTGAGCCGGTGCGGGCGTAGAGCACCGCGGCCAGGGCAATGCCGGCGCCCGATGTGCCGGTCGTCGAGACCAGGCGGGCGAGCGCCAGGCGGCGGACGGCGCTGCGATTGCGAACGGGTACGGCGAGCATGGAGTGCGACTCCTCCGAGTCGAAGCGGGCGAGAACCGGCGGCGAGGGCGGCGCAGCTACTCCATGGCCCCCGCAGCGTAATAGGGTCGGCCACATGGCCTCCGTCATCGTCATCGCCCGCGTCCGCCCGAGGGCGGAGAGCCGTGCCGAGCTCCTGGGGCTGCTCGACGAGGTCCAGGCGGCCTCCCGACTCGACGACGGCTGCGAGCAGTACGGCTACCACGCCGAGCTCACCGACCCCGACAGCCTCGTCGCCGTCGAGGAATGGCGCGACATGCCGGCGCTGCAGGCCCACCTGCGCCAGCCCCACGTCGGCCGCCTCGTCGCAGCGCTGCCGGCGCTGGAGACCGAGCCGCCGAGCATCGTCGTGCACCAGATCGCCTCCAGCGGCAACCTCCCGCTGCCATGAGCCTGCGCGAGACCCGGGAGCGGATCGTCCGCGAGCACATGGAGTCAGAGAACCGTCACGAGTTCGACGCGACGATGGCGACGTTCCACCACCCGCGCTACGAGATCGTGCCCACCGGCGAGGTCTACGACGGTCCGGACGAGGTGGCCCGCTACTTCCTGGAGTCGCGGACCGCGTTCCCCGATCAGCGCAACGAGCTCATCGCACTGCATCACGCCGACGACGCGGTGATCGCCGAGTTCACACTGCTGGGAACGAACGACGGCCCGTTGCGCGGGATCCCGCCGACCGGCCGCAGCTTCACGTGCCGCTGTGCCGCGTTCTTCCTCTTCGAGGACGACCGGCTGGTCTGCGAGCGCGTCTACTTCGACGCCGGGACGATCCTGCGCCAGCTCGGCCTCGTGCCCGACCTGCCCGCCGGCTGAGCACCGCTCAGGACACGGTCTGCAGGGCCTTGGGCAGGCCGTTGAGGACCTCGTGGCCGTCCTCGGTGACCGCCACCAGATCCTCGATCCGCACGCCCACCGCGCCGGGGACGTACACACCCGGCTCGACGGTGACCACCATGCCCGGCGCCAGCGCGGTCTCGCCCTGCTTGGACAGCCGCGGCCCCTCATGAACCTCCAGCCCGACGCCATGGCCGAGCCCATGGCCGAAGTGCTCGGCGTGGCCGGCGGCGTCGATGATCTGCCGGGCGACCGCGTCGATCTCGCGCCCGGTCGGCCCGGGCCGGACGGCCGCCAGCGCCGCCTCCTGGGCCACGAGCACGAGCTCGTAGACCTCGCGGTCGCGCGGATCGAGCTCGCCGGTGGCGAAGGTGCGCGTGCAGTCCGAGGCGTAGCCGTCGAGCTGGGCGCCCCAGTCGATGACGACGAGCGTCCCCCGCGGGATCTCCACGTCGCGCGGCGTCGCGTGCGGGAGCGCGCCGTGGGGCCCCGCGGCGACGATCGGCTCGAACGAGGCCCGCTCGGCACCCAGCCGGCGCATGGTGAAGTCCAGGTCGATGGCGACGTCGCGCTCGGTCCGCCCCGCGAGGCCGTGCTCGAGCACCTCGGTCAGCGCCGCGTCGGCCAGCGTGGCCGCGGCACGCAGCTTGTCGAGCTCCCCGGCATCCTTGATCGCCCGCAGGTCCTCGATCAGGCCGCCGGCGGGGACGAGCCGTACGTCCTCCGGCACGAGCCCGGCCAGCCGCGCGTGCGCCTTGACCGACATCTGCGCGTCGTCGAAGCCGAGCGCCGGCCCCGGAAGGCGCTGCACGGCGAGCTCGGCGAGCTCGGTCCCGATCTCCCGTTCCCACTCCTCGCCGACCTGCTCGGCCGCCTGGCTCAGGTAGCGGAAGTCGGTGAGAAACCGGCGCAGCCCGTCGCGCCCGACGACGGCGGCGGCGTTTGACCCCGTGAACCCGCACAGCCAGCGGACGTTGACCAGGCCGGTGACCAGGAGACCGTCGAGCTCACGCCGCGCCAGCTCCTCGACGACCTTGTCGGCGCGCGCGCTCACGCGCCCAACTCGGTCTTGAGCCGGGCCAGCGCCTCGCGGTAGCCCTCGACGCCCTGGCCCGAGACCGTCGCGAAGCACAGCTCGCGGATCACCGACTGCTGGCGCCACGGCTCCCGGCTGCCCACGTCGGAGAGATGGACCTCGATGGCCGGCAAAGCGGCGATCTCCAGCGCGTCGCGGATCGCCCAGGCGTAGTGCGTCCACGCCCCCGGGTTGAGGATCAGCGCGTCGGCCATCCCCTCGAGGCGATGCAGGTGCTCGACGTAGTCGCCCTCGTGGTTGGTGTTGAAGAAGCGCACCTCGAGGTCGAGCTCGCGCGCGAACTCGCCGATCTGCGTCTCCAGGCGCTCGAAGGTCAGCCCGCCGTAGTGCGTGGCCGGCCGGCGACCCAGAACGTCCAGGTTGACGCCGTGCATGACCTCGACGCGGTTCCTCACGCGAGCAACTCTTGCACGGCGGCCAGCACGTCGGCCGCCTCGACCACATGGCCGGGCGTGACGCGGCCGACCGCCTCGACGAGCACGAACGGCGTGCTTTCCCCCGTGCGCTTCTTGTCGCGATGCGTGGCGGCGGCGATCGCCTCGGCGTCGCCGCCGGCCAGGCGCGTCGGCAGGCCCTGGGCCGCGAGCAGGCCGGAGACCTCCTCGCGCAGCGCGTCCTGGCCTGAGAGCCGCAGCGCCACCAGCAGCCCGAGCGCGACGGCCTCG
>JAWVFY010000196.1:0-3164 GCA_033855575.1 Solirubrobacteraceae bacterium | reverse complement strand
CCTGGGCCATGCCGGCGAGGATCGCGCACTCGGAGCGCATGTGCGGTGAGAGGGGCTCTCTCATCCCGTAGGAGATGTGCACCATCGACATAGCGTCCTCGACGCTGACCCCCTGCGGGCCGCTCGCCTGGTGGTCCTTGTCCGTGCGCCCCAGGCATGGAAGGATCAGCGCCCGCTTGCCATGCACGATGTGGCTGCGGTTGAGCTTCGTGGCAACGTGGACTGTGAGCTCGCAGTTCCTGAGCGCCTCGAAGGTGTACGGGGTGTCCGGCGTCGCCAACGCGAAGTTGCCACCGAGGCTGACGAAGACCTTGACCTTGCCCTGGTGCATGGCCTCGATCGTCGGGACGGTGCCGAGTCCGTGCTCACGCGGGACGTCGATCTTGCACACCTCGGCGAGCCGGTCGAGGAAGTGCTCGTCCGGGCGGTGGTTGATTCCGAACGTGCGGTTGCCCTGCACGTTGCTGTGGCCGCGGATCGGGCACGGCCCGGCTCCCTCACGACCGATGTTGCCCCGCAGCAGCAGCACGTTGACGAGCTCTCCGATCGTGTCCACGCCGTGCTCGTGCTGCGTGATGCCCAGACACCAGGCCATGATCACGCTGCCCGACTTCATGTATGAGTCGGCCAGCCTGCGGGTCGCGGCTTCGTCCACGCCGGAGCCTGCGACCACTTCGTTCCAGGTCGTTTGACCACAGAGCGCGCGGTACTCGTCAAAGCCGTGTGTGTACGCCTCGAGGAACTCGCCGTCGAGCACGGACGGGTCGTCCTCCGCCGCCTCGAACACCGCCTTGGCGACCCCGCGCATCAGCGCCATATCGCCCCCGATGCGCACCTGCACGTTCATCGTGCCGATCTTCTCGGAGTGGAAGGTGGCCATGTCCACGAACTCGTGCGGCACGATCGTCCGCCGCGACGCCGCCTCGATCAGCGGGTTGATGTGCACGAGCGCCGCGCCGCGCCGGTCGGCCTCCGCCAGCCAGGTCAGCATCCGCGGGGCGTTCGTAGCGGCGTTGTCGCCGATCAGCCAG
Organism: Solirubrobacteraceae bacterium; assembly: GCA_033855575.1. GTDB lineage: Bacteria > Actinomycetota > Thermoleophilia > Solirubrobacterales > Solirubrobacteraceae > BP-464. The sequence goes on along the minus strand of JAWVFY010000196.1, from coordinate 2,133 downwards.
ATCGCGTCCGCCTGCTCCCAGTCGTGGAGGTCGACCGTCCCCTTCCCCGTGCCGAGCGCCGGTGTCAGCGCCCGGCCGCTCGCCTCGTGGCACATGTTCGAGCAATCCGGCAGGTTGTTGGTCCCGAACTCCCGCACCCAAAGCTGATACAGAAACGTCGCCTCGTTGCTCAGCCGGCCCGAGGTATAGAACGACGCCTCGTGCGGGCTTCCGAGCCCACGGAGCGCGCTCCCGACGATCTCGAACGCGTCCTGCCACGAGACCGGAACGTACTTGTCGGCGGCCGCGTCGTAGCGCATCGGCTCAGCCAGCCGCCCAGCTGCCTCGAGGTCGTAGTCCGTCCAGCCCGCGAGCTCGCTCACGGTATGGGTGGCGAAGAAATCCCGGTCGACCAGTTTGCGCGTCAGCTCCCAGGTCGCGTGCTTGACGCCGTTCTCACAGATGTCGAGACGGAGACCGCTGGGGTCGTCCGGCCATGCGCACCCGGGACAGTCAAAGCCGCCGTCCTCGTGGTTCATCACAAACAGCGCGCGGGTGCCCTCCACCTCTGTGCCCGACTTCTCCAGCACCTCTCCGACGCTCCGCGCCGCGCCCCAGCCCGCGGCCGGATGATCGTAATCGTGGCGGGAGAACTCGTCAGTGGGGAGCGGGCCGCGACCGCGAGCATGCGCTCCGGGGCCCCCGCCGAGCATGAGCCTCGCCGCTTCCTCCCCGTTGCTTTGGGCTGGCGGCATTGTGCGCTCCTCCCGCTCGGGTACCCCGAGCGTCGCAGCGTACCTGTCCCGATCCCCCGGGTCCAGCGACATCGACGGTCGGACAGTCGGCGCTGACGTTCGAGCTCCGGGACAGGGACTCGAACCCCAAATTCGTGCTCCAGAGGCACGCGTGTTGCCAATTACACCATCCCGGAAAGGACGCCGGGGGAGTCTAGTAATCCCGGGTTTCAGGCCGCCGCCTGCTGGGCCCAGTCGCGGTACAGCGCCCAGTAGGCGCCCTCCGCGGCGACCAACTCGTCGTGCGTGCCCTGCTCGACCACCCGCCCGCCGTCGAGGACCACGATCCGGCCGGCCTGCCGGATGGTCGACAGGCGGTGGGCGATGACGACCGCGGTGCGGCCGACGAGCAGCCGCCGCAGCCCCTGCTCGATCCGGTCCTCGGTGTGCAGGTCGACGTTCGAGGTCGCCTCGTCGAGGATCAGGATGCGCGGGTCGGCGATCAGCGCGCGGGCGAACGCGAGCAGCTGGCGCTGGCCGGCGGAGAGCTGCACGCCGCGCTCGCCGACCTGGGTCTCATAGCCCTGTGGCAGCGCCTCGATGAACGCCGCGGCCCCGACGGCGTCGGCGGCCGCCGCGACCTCGTCCGCCGTGGCGTCCGGGCGCCCGAAGGCGATGTTGTCGCCGACCGTGCCGCTGAACAGGAAGCCCTCCTGGGGCACGATCCCCATCTGCGAGCGCAGCGACGCGACGCGGACGTCGCGCAGGTCGTGCCCGTCGATGAGGATCCGGCCGCGCGTGGGGTCGTAGAAGCGCGCGACGAGCTTGGCGAACGTCGACTTGCCCGCGCCGGTCGCGCCGACGAGGGCGACGGTCTGGCCGGGCGGGACCACCAGGTCGACCTCAGTCAGCGCGTTCTTGGTCCCCTCGGCGGTCTGGTAGGAGAACGTGACGTCCTCGAAGCGGATCTCGCCGCGGATCCGCGGCAGCTCGATCGCGTCGGGCCTCTCGACCAGGTCGGACTCGACGTCGAGCAGCTCGAAGATCTTGTCCAGCGCGGCCATGCCCGACTGGTAGGTCGTGTAGACCTGCGAGAGCTGGTTGATCGGATCGAAGAAGCCGTTGAGCGCCGCGACGAACCCGACCAGCACGCCCACCTGGAGGTGGCCGTGAATGACCTGCGAGCCGCCGTAGAGCAGGATCGCCACGGTCGCCAGCGCACTGACGAACTCGACCGCCGGGAAGTAGGCGGCGTTGAGGTTGACCGTGGTCATGTTGGCGTCGCGGTTGACCTCGTTGAGCTCGCGGAAGCGCGCGCGGTGGCGCGGCTCCTGGGCGAACGAGCGCACCACGCGAATGCCCGACAGGGACTCCTGCAGGTAGCCCGTGATCGCGCCGATCGTCTCGCGCGTGCGCCGGT
>JAWVFY010000195.1:0-3599 GCA_033855575.1 Solirubrobacteraceae bacterium | reverse complement strand
AACGAAGAGCTCGAGACGATGAACGACGAGCTGCGCCAGCGCGGCGTCGAGCTCGACGACGTCAACGCGTTCCTGGAGAAGATCCTCACCGCCATGGGCATGGCGATCGCCGTGCTCGACCGCAAGGGCATCGTGCGGGTCTGGAACACCCGCGCGGTCGACCTCTGGGGCCTACGGGCCGACGAGGCGGTCGGCCAGCACTTCCTCGTGCTGGACATCGGGCTGCCGGTCGAGGACCTCAAGAGCGCGCTCAAGGCAACGCTGGCCGCCAAGGAGCCGCGGACCGAGCGGATCCTGGACGCCACGAACCGGCGCGGCCGCGCGTTCCGCTGCGCGGTGACGCTGCTGCCTCTGACCAGCGGCCGCGAGGCCGACGGTGCGATCGTGCTGATGGCCGAGGCGGAGAAGGCCTAGGCCTAGGACGCGCGGGCGCGCCGCTCGCGCCCGGCGCGCGATCGCGCGACCAGCTCGCGGGTCTGCTCCCAGGTCTGCTGGTTGCGCACGGCCAGCTCGGCCATCCGCTTGCGCAGCGACTCGTGGTTGAGCCGCAGCCACTGCACCTCGGCGATCAGCTGCTCCTCGCCGTCGACCGGCGCGCGCTCGGCCGGTGCCTGGTCGTTGGGCACGAGCCGGGGACGGGCTCCGCCGGCCAACGGCTCGAACTCCTCGGCCGGCAGTCCGCCGGCGAGGTCGGCCACCTGCCAGGCGCCGTCGGGTCGGCGGACCAGCCGCTGGTCGGCGGCCAGCGCCTTGAGCGCCAGCGTCACCGTCGGCCGGCGTGCGCCGATGAGCCGGCCGAGCGCCTCGTGGGTCAGCGACAGCGGCACCACCACGCCCTGGGCGGTGACCCGCCCCCAGCGCTCGGCCAGCGCCCGGAACAGCGCCACCAGCCGATCCTCCACCCGCGGCTGCTGGGAGATGGCGAGCTGCACGAGCGTGGCGTCGTGCTGCTCGCCCGCGCGCTCGATCAGCGCGGTCAGCAGCCGCGGCCAGTGACGCACGGCCTGCAGGAAGTGGTCGTCGAGGACGGCCAGACGGGTCGGGAGGGAGGCGGTGTAGGACTGCTCGGGGACGAGCAGCCCGGCGTCCAGCGGGGAGTCGTGAATGATGTCGCCCGGGCCCAGCAGGCGCAGCGTCGGCTGCCCGCCCACCGTCAGCTCGCGCGAGATCAGGCCCGAGAGCACCAGTGCGCCGAACGGCCGCGTGCCCCCCGCGAGGGCCTCGGACGGCTCGAACCGGCCTTCCGGCAGGACCAGCAGCGGCGCGGTGACAGCGCGGCGGGCCCGTGGCACCTCGTCCGGCGTGACATGGCGGGCCAGCTCGGGGTCGGCCTCCAGCAGGGCGACCCGGTTGGGCCGCGGCGGCGGAGCGGCGGAACCGTTGGTCCGTTCCGTGGTGGCCATGACCCCTAGACCGTACCCCCCGGTGAGACCAATCGCCACTCGTGCGGGGAAGTTCAGCCCCAGGCCAGCGGGAGCCGCCCGACGCCGTAGATGCCGTGGACGCCTTCGAGCTCGGCCTCGGTGGTCAGCCGCAGACCCGGCATCCGCGGAGCCAGGAAGGTCAGGGCCTCCTCGAGCTCGGCGCGGGCCAGGTTGACGCCCAGGCAGTAGTGCGGTCCCGCGCCGAACGTCAGCACGCGCTCGGCGTCCTCGCGGGTGATGTCGAAGCGCTCCCCGTCGGCGATGCCGTCGCGGTTGGCGGTCACGGCGGCGACCATGACGATCGTGCCCGCGGGAAAGGTCACGTCGCGCACCTCGAGGTCCTCGCGCATGATCCGCGCCGTGAACGGCGTGATCGGCTCGTGGCGCACGACCTCCATGACCGCCGCGGGCGCCCGCTCGGGCTCGCGCGCCAGCAGCTCCCACTGCTCGGGGTGCCCGGCGAACAGGATCAGCGCGTGCGCGAGCTGGCTCTGCGTCGTGTCGACGCCGCCGACCAGCACGTTGAGCACAAGGTTGCGGCACTCGACGTCGGAGAGCCGATCGCCCGCTTCCTCCGCCTGGATCAGCGACGAGATCAGGTCGTCGCCGGGTGTGTCGCGGCGGCGCTCGATCATCGGCCCGACCCAGTCGTAGAACTCAGCGACCGCGCGGTCGATCCGCTCGCGCTGGGTGGTCAGCGTCGGCGCGTCGAACTGCTTCTGGATCCAGTTGGACCACTCGTGGAGCCTGGGCGCGTCGGCGAGTGGCGCACCCATGACCGTCGCGATGGTCAGCGAGGGGTAGGGCTTGCATAGGTCCTCGACCGCCTCGCAGGCGCCGCGGGCCTCGAGCGGCGCCCACAGCTGCGCGAGGAACGCCCGCATGTTGGGCCGCCAACGGTCGGCCGCCCGCGGCGTGAAGAACGGGTTGACCAGCTGGCGCAGCCGCCGATGATCGGCGCCGTCGAGGTGCAGGATGTTGCGCCGCATCTCCTCGGCCAGGGGCCCGTCGTCGATCCCGAAGATCTGCGCGATCTCCAGGCCCGGAAAGCGCGCCGAGCGCGTGCGCAGCAGCTGCTCGCCGGCCTCGCGGTCGAAGACGAAGTAGGCGATCGGCGACCTGGCCAGCCAGCTGCGCGCCGCCAGCTCGCGGACCGTCTCGTGGTAGCGCTCGCCGCTCAGCGTCGCGTCGAGGAAGTCGAACTCGGGAAGGTCCATCTCGGTGATCAACACAGTCCGCCGACCCTAACCCGCGGGCGCCGCGCACGGCGGATACGGTCTGCGGCATGCGCTTCGGCCTCGCCGTCTTCCCCACCCTCGATACCCCCGATCCCGCCGCACTGGGCCGGCTGGCCGAGGAGCGCGGGTTCGAGTCGCTGTGGTTCCCCGAGCACACGCACATCCCGGCCAGCCGTGAGACCCCGTATCCCGCGGGGGGCGAGCTGCCGCCCGAGTACAGCCGGACCCTTGACCCCTTCCTCGCGCTGACGGCGGCCGCGGCGGCCACCGAGCGGCTGCTGGTCGGCACCGGGATCTGCCTCGTCGTGCAGCGCGACCCGATCGTCACCGCCAAGGAGGTGGCCACGCTCGACCACCTCTCGGGCGGGCGCCTGCTGTTCGGCGTCGGAGCGGGCTGGAACCGCGAGGAGATGGCCGACCACGGCACCGACCCGCGCACGCGCATGGCCCTGATGGCCGAGCGCGTGGAGGCGATGAGGGCGATCTGGACCCAGGACGAGGCCAGCTACCACGGCGCGTTCGTGAACTTCGACCGGATCTGGTCGTGGCCCAAGCCGCTCCAGCAGCCCCACCCGCCCGTGCTCGTCGGCGGCAACGGCCCGACGGTCCTCGACCGGGTCCTGCGCTTCGGCGACGCGTGGATGCCCAACGTGATCGACGACGACACGCTGCTGGCCCAGATCGCACAGCTGCGCGAGCGCGCGGGCCGTGACGTGCCGGTCACGCTCAACGCGGCGCCCCGGCGGCCCGAGCGCCTTGCGCGCTACATCGAGGCGGGCGTGGAGCGCGCGATCTTCTACCTCCCCCAGCGCGACCGCGCGGCGCTCGAGCAGCGCCTCGACGCCGACCGCGAGCTGATCGACTCGCTGGCCTGACACGGCCCGGAGACGGCCGTGCGGCCGCAACTCCAACCGGTGTAGTACGGTTTAGTTAGGCG
>JAWVFY010000194.1:0-3790 GCA_033855575.1 Solirubrobacteraceae bacterium | reverse complement strand
GCAGGCGATCCGCACCGAGGACGAAGACCGCGGTGAGAGCGAGTGCGGCAACGTCGGCGACGGCGAGCGAGCGGCGGAAGATGGCGTCGCGCCGTGCCGACGGGGTCGCCTCGATGGGCTCGATCGCCCACTGCTCGCGCCGGTCGTCCAGGCGCCAGTCGGTGGCCGGCGCCGGACCGAGCGACTGTGTGGTGGGCTGAGAGGTTGCGTTGGTCGCCATCTGACCCTCCGTGACCAGGAGACCCTCCTTGAGTCTCATCCGAGGGTCACCTATTACCGCAAACGTGGGCGAAACACCAAACTTGCGTGGTAGGGATCGCACGCCTCAGGACTATCCGAACAGCGCGGAGAGCTTGGAAGTTTCGGTCCTCAGCTCGGCATTGGCGCGTATGTGCGCGCGGCCGGCACGGCCCATGCGCGCTCGCTCCGTCTCGTTCAGCGACAGAACCTCGACCAGAGCCCGAGCGAGCGCGTTGGGATCGCCGGGTGCCACCAGCCGACCGAAAGCCGGGAGAACGATCTCGGGCAGCCCGACGTCGTCGGAGGCGACCACGGGAACCTCCATGGCCAGCGCCTCCTTGGCCACGACCGGCATGGTGTCGCGATCGCCGTCGGCGGCGATGACGCTGGGCACCGTCAGCACCGTCGCCCGTTCGAGCTCCTCGGCCACGGCGTCCGGCGGCAAGGCGCCGACGAGCGTGACCACGTCGCCGAGATCGAGCCGCTCGATCTCGGCGGCCAATGAGTGGCGCAGCCGGCCGTCGCCGACGATCCTGATCTCATCGACCACGCCGCGCAGACCAGGGTCGGCGGCGGCGCGGATGAGGTGGATGAACCCCTTCTTCTCGACGAGCCGGCCGATGGCGAGAACCGTGCGCCTGTCAGCCGGCGGCCGGCGGCGGCGCAGCCGCTCGGTGTCGACGCCCATCACCACGACGCTGACGTCCGCCCTCAGCCGGCGGAGGTCGCGGGCCGAGTACTCCGATCCCGTCGTGACGAAGACCGCGCTGCGGACCTTCTCCGCGAGGTTCGCCGGATGGGCGTAGATCTCGTAGGCGTGGGCGGTGAGGCTGTAGGGGACCCCGAGCACGCGACGGGCGCGCAGGGCGTCGAGCGCGGAGGCGGCCGCGAAATGGACGTGGATGCGCCGTCCGCCCAGGCCGGCGAAGGTCGGGGCGAGAAGGCGCAGCGGCGGCACCTCCTCCTCGCGGCGCCAGCGGCGCCGGGCAAGCAGGTCGCGCAGCACGCCGATCGGGTGCCGTGCGGTCAGGCGCAGGATCGCCCGGATGCGGTCGCGGCGAGTGTCGTCGCACCGGTAGCGAACCGGCACGCCGGCCACGCCGTCCGTGACGCCGTCGGCCCGCTCGTGCGCCAGGACCTCGACGTCGTGGCCCAGCGAGCGCAGCGCTCGCGCCTCGTTGACGACGAAGGTCTCCGAGAGCACCGGGAAGCGCTCGCAGCGAATCTGGACGGGTGGCCGGCTCACCAGGGCGGGTTCGGGTCTCAGGCCCTGACGGCGAGGCGCCCGGTGTAGTCGATGCGCTGCAGCAACGGACGGGGAGGATGGGCCGCGAAGTACTCGTCGACGGCCCGCGCGGCACCCTGCCAGTGACCGTAGTCGTCGATGATCAGCACGCCGCCCGGTACCAGCAGCGGATAGAGGTGAGCGAGCTCGTGCCGGGTCGACTCGTACCAGTCGGTGTCGAGGCGCAGGAGCGCCAGGGGCCCGGGGAGGGTGCCGGGGAGCGTCTCCTCGACCGGCCCCTTGACGAAATGGATGCGCTCCGCCGGGTAGCCCGCCCGAGTGACGGTGTCCCGCACCCCGCTCTCGCTGAAGACCTCCGCCGCGAACATCTCCGGCCAGCCCCGCTCCCCCTGCGCCTGGGCTGCGCGCCAGGTGTCCAGAGCCGGTGGATCGTGCTCGGAGACATCGTGCTCCGTCGGCGCCGTCATGCCCTCGAACGTGTCGTAGAGAAAGACGTCGCGGTCCCACGCACCCAGCTCTCTGAGCGTGAGGAGCATGGCCAGGACCGACCCCCCGCGCCACACCCCGCACTCCGCCAGGGCGCCCGGCAGGCCGCGCTCGACCACGTGCCGGACCGCGTCGATCAGCGCCTGCATGCGCGCCACGCCGGTCATCGTGAACGGCAGCGCCTGCTCGAGGATCGCGCGGTCGGCGGGCGTGGCGCCGGCCAGCGGGTCGGCGGCGGGACGCACCGGATCGTCTCGGCGAAGTCGTCGTGGCAGGAACGGCATGCTTAGACGACCAGCCCGTGGCGCACCGTGTTCTCGGTGACCACGCGCGGCTCGACGAACTGGAGCAGGTAGTCGGGGCCGCCCGCCTTGGTGCCCGTGCCCGAGAGGCGGTTGCCGCCGAAGGGCTGGCGGCCGACCATCGCGCCGGTGATGTGGCGGTTGACGTAGAGGTTGCCGACCGGCGTGCGGGCGGCGACCCGCTCGACGGTTCGCGGGTTGCGGCAGAACAGCCCGCCGGTCAAGGCGAAGCGCAGCCCGTCGACCAAGTCGAGGGCGTCGTCGACGTCGCGGACGCGCTCGATCGCCAGAACGGGGCCGAAGATCTCGTCGCCGAGCACCGGTGAGTCCGCGGGCAGGCCGGTCACCACCGTCGGTGCGCAGAACCAGCCGCCTTCGGGCAGCCCGTCCGCCCGCCGCGCGGCGATCGTGCCCTCGCGGGCGCCGATCTCGGCGTAGCGCTCGACTCGCCCCTGGGCCTCGCGCTCGATGACGGGCGGGACGTCGGTGCCGAAGGCGTCGGCCTGGCCGACCTGCAGCGTGTCGACGGCGCCGGCGACGCGCTCGGTCAGCGCGTCGGCGATCGCCTCGTGGACCAGGACGCGCGCGGCGGCGCTGCACTTCTGGCCTGCGTAGACGAACGCGGAACGGACGATCGCCGGCACTGCGTCGTCGAGGTCGGCATCGGCGTCGACGATCACGCAGTTCTTGCCACCCATCTCGGCCACGACGCGCTTGATGTGCCGCTGTCCCTCGTGCACCTCGGCTGCCGCCCCGAGGATCTCGAGCCCGACGGGGGCCGAGCCGGTGAACGCGATCGTGTGCACGCGGGGGTCGGCCACCAGCGCCGCGCCGACGTCGCCCTCGCCGGGCAGCAGGGCGATCGCGCCGGCGGGCACGCCACCGGCCCTCAGTGCCTCGACGACCATCGCGCCACAGCCCGGCGCCTGCTCGGCCGGCTTGAGGATCGCCGCGTTGCCGGTGGCCAGCGCCGCGGCCGTCATCCCGGTTGGGATGGCCAGCGGGAAGTTCCACGGCGCGATGACGGCGCAGACGCCGCGCGGCGCGTAGCGCATCGTGTTGCGCTCGCCCGGCACCTGGATCAGGGTCGCGCCGCCGTCGAGGCTGATCGCGCCTCGCGCGTAGTACTCGAGGAAGTCGATCGCCTCGGCGACGTCGGCGTCGGCCTCGCCCCACGGCTTGGCGCACTCGCGGACGCACAGCGCGGCCAGCTCGTGGCGGCGCTCGCGCATCCAGGCGGCGGCCCGGACGAGCGACTGAGCGCGGTCGATCGCGGGCGTGGCCGCCCAGCGCGGCGCGGCCTCGCCGGCCACCTCCAGCGCGCGGCTCGCGTCGGCCGGGGTCGCCCGCGGCGCCAGTGCGACCACGCGGTCGGAGGCGCCCGGGTCGGTGGAGACCAGGGCGTCGCCCTCGGTGTGCTGTTCGCCGATCAGCAGCGGCACGCGCAGCGGCAGCTTCGGCTCGAGCGCGGCCATCCCGGCCTGCAGAGCGGCCCGGGCGTCGGGCCGGCGCAGCT
>JAWVFY010000193.1:0-4317 GCA_033855575.1 Solirubrobacteraceae bacterium | reverse complement strand
CCGCTGATCATCGATTTCAACGAGCGGCGGGAGCGCCGCGGCGGTGGGGATCCACGCAAGGCGTAGGGCCGTCGCCGCGGCGGCGCTGGCGGGGGTCGCGATCGTGGCGATCGTGCTGGCGACCTCGGGCGGCGGGGCTGCGGCGCCGCCCGACGAGGCGGCACGGCTCGTCCCGGCAGGCACGCTGGCCTACGTGCGCGTCGCGACCGACGTCGGCCGCGATGGTGTGCGCCGTGCACTCGCGCTCGCCGGGCGGTTCCCGGCGTTTCGCTCCCTGCGCGCCGGGCTGGTGGCGCGGCTGACGGCGCCCGGCTGCGGTCTGGGCCGGGCCGGGCTGCACGGCCGCGAGGCGGCGGTGGCGATCACGCCCGCCGGGACCCTGACGCTGCTGGACACCGGCTCGGCGAGCGGCGCCGCCGCGGCGCACGCCTGCGGGTCGGTGACCGCCGAGCGAATCGGGCGCTTCCTCGCCGTCGGCGCGCCGGCCGCCGTGAACGCGGCCCGCGCCGTCGCGGCGGGCCGCGCGCAGTCGCTGGCCGGCCTCGACGCCTACCGGCGCGTCCGCACGGGCCTGCCCGGCGGCCGCTTCGCCGACGCCTACCTCTCGGCGGCGGGCCTGCGCACGGTGCTGGCCCCGCGGGGCGGGCTGGCCGGGATGGCGGCGGCGGTGCTCGATCGCCCCGACCTCGTCGCGCTCGGGCTCGCCGCCGAGGCGCGGGCGCCCGGCGTGCGGCTGACGATCGACGAGCTCGGCGCCGCGCAGCGTGCGCCCAGCCTGCACGCCCCGCAGCTGGCCGATCGGATCCCCGCGGGCGCCGTCGCCGCGCTCGACGTCGCCGACCTCGGGGCCGCCCTGCGCCGCTTCGGCGGCCTGCTCGGGGGCATGAGCACCACGGTGCAGCGCCAGCTGGCCGCCGCGCTGCCCGGCGAGACGGCACTGTGGCTGACGCCCCACGGCACCGACTCGCCGACGCTGACCATGATCAACGGGGGTGCACAGGCCGGCCGGGTGCCGGCGGCGCTCGGCGCCGGCGCGCTGCACGCTGCGGTGCTGGGCGGTCACCTGGTCGTCTCCACGCGCCCCAGCGGTCTGGACGCCGCTCGCCACAGCGGCGCCCGGCTGCGCGACAGCGCCGCCTACCGAGCCGTCCTCGCCGACGCGCCGGCACGGCTCTCGGCGCTAGGCTTCCTCGACTTCAGCGAGCTGCTGCGCCTGGGCGAGCAGACCGGCCTCGATGCGAGCCGCGCCTACCGGCGGGTCAGGGACGACCTCAGGAAGGTGCGCGCCGTCGGCGCCGTATCGACCGGCGACGCAGACCACACGACCGTGCAGTTGGAGCTTTCGATCCCATGAGCCAGTACGCAGACAACGAGTACCTGTTCACCTCGGAGTCCGTCACGGAGGGCCATCCGGACAAGGTGGCCGACCAGATCTCCGACGGCGTCCTCGACGCGATCCTCGCCGAGGACCCCTACGCGCGGGTGGCCTGCGAGACGCTGGTCAACACCGGCCTGGTCGTGGTCTCGGGCGAGATCTCGACCGAGGCCTACGTCGACATCCAGGACATCGCGCGCGAGACGATCCGCAAGATCGGCTACGTCGACGCGGACCTCGGCTTCAGCGCCGACTCCTGCGCGGTCCTCAACGCGATCGACAAGCAGTCGCCCGACATCGCCCAGGGCGTCGACAAGGCCTACGAGACCCGCACCGATCCGTCCGACGATGACGAGCTCGACGTCGCCGGCGCGGGCGATCAGGGGATGATGTTCGGCTACGCGACCAACGAGACCGAGTCGCTGATGCCGCTGCCGATCCACCTGGCCCATCGCCTGGCCGAGCGCCTGGCCGCGGTGCGCAAGGCCGAGACGGTCAACTACCTGCGCCCGGACGGCAAGACCCAGGTCTCGGTCCGCTATCGCGACGGCCGCCCGGTGGAGATCGAGAAGCTGCTGATCTCCACGCAGCACAAGGAGGGCGCGGAGTCGCTGATCCCCGACGACCTGTGGGAGCACGTCGTCGTGCCGATCCTGCCCAAGGAGCTCTACGACGCCAAGAAGCTGCGCAAGGACTTCCTGGTCAACCCGACGGGCCGCTTCGTGATCGGCGGCCCGGTGGGCGACGCCGGGCTGACCGGCCGCAAGATCATCGTCGACACCTACGGCGGCATGGCCCGTCACGGCGGCGGCGCGTTCAGCGGCAAGGACCCCTCGAAGGTCGACCGCTCGGCGGCCTATGCCGCGCGCTGGGTGGCCAAGAACATCGTCGCCGCGGGCCTGGCCGACCGCTGCGAGATCCAGGTGGCCTACGCGATCGGCGTGGCCCATCCGGTGTCGGTGGCCGTCGAGACGTTCGGCACCGAGAAGATCGGGCGCGCGCAGATCGCCCAGCTCGTCGACGAGCACTTCGACCTGCGGCCGGGGTCGTTCCGCGAGGAGCTCAAGCTCCACCGGCCGATCTACCAGAAGACCGCCGCCTACGGCCACTTCGGCCGCGACGACGCCGACTTCACCTGGGAGCGCACCGACAAGGCGGCCGCGTTGCGCGACGCCGCCGGGCTGGCCGGGGCGGCGACAGCCTAGATCTGGGCGTCGTCGGGGGGCGCGGGCACCGGCGCCTGCGCGGCGGCGCGCTGGGCCCGGTCGACGTCGGCCACGACCCGCTCGGGGTGGGCGACGCCACCGAAGGCGAAGTCGGAGTCTCCGCTGCCGGCCGTGTCGAAGTCGACCGTGCCGATCCGCAGCACCCGCTCGGCGATCGACTGGTTGGTGTTGACGTTCTGCACCCGGTCCAATCGCGTCTCCTGGACGTGCCGGGCGAGCAGGCCGCGCCGGATCTCGAGCCGCTCGTTGGTCAGCAGGTACTGCGTACCGTGTCGCCGCAGGAACCCGACGACCAGGACGAGGACGAACACGACGATGCCGACCAGCGTGCCCCAGGTCGAGTCCTTGGCGAGGCCGACGATCGCGCCGGCCCCGGCCGCGAGCACGAGCCCGCCCAGGTAGAAGCCGAGCGTCGAGCGCCAGCTGGGGCGTCCTTTGAAGATGATCTCCTCGCCGGGGTGCAGGTCCATGGGCGGCCACCCTAGTCGGGAATCCGCCGCGTTGCGACCTACTGTGGACACGTGCCCGCAGGCGTCGCCAAGGTCGAGCCGCTGACCACGGCCCGCGTGCTGCGGGGGCCGTTCGACTACCGGCGCCCGGAGGGCGTGGGGATCGGATCGCTGCTCGAGGTTCCGTTCGGCCGCCAGACGCTGCTGGGCGTCGTCACGGGGCTCGCCGACGACTCCGAGCACGAGCTCGCCGACCCGCGGCGCGTGCTCGAGCACTCGCTGCCCCCCGACCTCGTCGAGCTGGCGCTGTGGATGGCCGCTGAGTACTGCTCGACCCCGGCGCGGGCCCTGACGCTCGTCTCGCCGTCGGCCGCGACACGGGCGAAGACCGCCCTGTGGGCGCGGGCGCTGGACGCCGGCGAGGGCGAGCGGCTGACCGATCGCCAGCGAACGCTGCTGGCGTCGCTGCCGCGGTTCAGCGGGGCGGACACGGCGGCGCTGCGGCGCCTCGAGACGCGGGGGCTCGTGGCGATCGAGCCGCGGATCGTGCGCCGCGCTCCGGTGCACACCGCGGTCGGCGCGCGGCGCCCCGACCCGCCACCGCTGACTCCGGAGCAGGGCGTTGCGCTCGAGGCGATCCTGGCCGCGGCTCCCGGTGAGGAGCTGTTGCTGCACGGCGTCACCGGCTCGGGCAAGACAGAGGTCTATCTCCGCGCCGTCGACCGGGCGCTGCGGCGCGGCGAGTCGGCGATCGTGCTCGTGCCGGAGATCGGGCTGACGCCGCAGATCGTCTCGCGCTTCGTCGAGCGCTTCGGCGACACCGTCGCCGTGCTGCACTCGAAGCTCAGCGCCGGCGAGCGCCACGACGAGTGGGCCCGCCTGCGGGCGGGGGAGGCGCGCGTTTGCGTCGGACCGCGCTCGGCCGTCTTCGCCCCGCTGGACCGCATCGGGCTGGTGATCGTCGACGAGGAGCACGACTCGTCCTACAAGCACGAGGGCGACCCCCGCTACGACGCCCGCGCGGTGGCCGCCCAGCGCGCCCGCCTGGCCGGTGCGGTGCTGGTCGCCGGCAGCGCGACCCCGCGGCCCGAGAGCTTCCACGCCATGCGCCGGCTCCGCATGGGGTCGCGGGTCGATGGTGGGCGGCTGCCCGCCGTCGAGATGGTCGACATGCGCGACGCGAAGCACGCGATGCACCCGCGCACAGTCCATGCGCTGCACGACACCGCCAAGGCGATCGTCCTGCTCAACCGCCGCGGCTGGTCGA
>JAWVFY010000192.1:0-3267 GCA_033855575.1 Solirubrobacteraceae bacterium | reverse complement strand
CGCCCATGCTCACCCAGACGTCCCCGTAGACGGCCTGGGCGCCCGCGACCGCCTCGACCGGATCGCGGACGAGCTGCGCGCCGTGCGCGTCGCCGGCGAGCTCGTAGCCCTCGGGCGAGGCGATGACCACCTGCACCCCCGCGATCTGCCCGGCGATGGCCAGCGAGCGCGCGACGTTGTTGCCATCGCCGACGTACGCGAGGCGCAGGCCCTCAAGCCTGCCGAAGGTCTCCTGAAGGGTCTGCAGGTCCGCCAGCGCCTGCACCGGATGGTGCTGGCCGGTGAGCATGTTGAACACCGGGATCGAGCTGTGCGCGACGAGCTCTTCGAGCACCGCGTGCGGGCCCGTGCGCACGCCGACGGCGGCGACGTGGCGCGAGAGAACGAGCGCGGTGTCGCGGACCGACTCGCCGCGTTCGAGCTGCAGCTCACCCGGGCGCAGGACCATCGGGTGGCCCCCGAGCTCGACGACGCCGGCCTCGAAGGACAGCCGCGTGCGGGTCGACGGGAGCTCGAAGAGCAGCGCGATGACGCGCTCGGCGAGGGCGTTCGAGGAGCGCGGGGCGGCCTTGAGCTGCGCCGCACGCGCCAGCAGCGCCACCTGGTCAGGGGTGCTGAGCTCCTCGCCGGTGAGGAAGTGCCGCGTCAAGTCCGACACCCTATCGCCGGTGCTCGTGCTCACCTGGAACCTCTACCACGGCCGCGCGGTGCCGCCGGCGGGCCGCGAGCTGCTCGCCGAGTTCGCCGCGGGGCTCGCCGGCTGGGGCTGGGACGTGGCCCTGCTTCAGGAGGTCCCGCCGTGGTGGCCGCCCGAGCTGGCCCGTGCCACCGGGGCGCAGCAGCGCACGGCGCTGACGTCGCGCAACCTCGGCCTCCCGCTGCGGCGGTGGCTGGCGCGTCACCGGCCCGACCTCCTGAAGTCCAACGGCGGCGGCGCCAACGCGATCCTCGTCCGCGGCGACGCGATCGCGGCGCACGAGGTGCGCCGGCTGCGGCACTGGCCCGAGCGGCGCGTGGTCCACGCGGTGGCGCTGGCCGGCGGCGGGTGGGTCGGCAACCTGCACGCTCAGGTGCACTCCGAGGCGCGGGCGCAGGCCGACACGGCCGTCGCCGCGACGGCGATGCGGATGTGGGCGGGCGGCGGGCCGTTCGTCCTCGGGGGCGACTTCAACGTCCGCGCCCCGGTCGCGCCCGGCCTGCTGCTCGCCGGCGGCCACGACGTCGACCACGTGCTCGCGCTTGGATGGACGTCCGCTGGGCCTGCCGAGGTCCTCGAGCACGGTGGGCTCTCTGACCACGCGCCGGTACGCGTGCGGCTGCGGGGGTAGCCTCGGTCCATGCGCCTCCTCAGCCTCGCGACCGTCGCCGCCGCCCTGCTCGTCGCCGGCTGCGGCGGCAGCAGCTCCAACAGCACCGGCAGCACCTCCTCCTCCTCGAACCAGCCCGCGGCGCAGACCCAGAGCGGCGGCAGCACGGGGAAGGCCACGACCGTGACCATCAAGGGCTTCGCGTTCACGCCGGCAACCGTCCACGTCACCGCCGGGACGAAGATCACCTTCGTCAACGAGGACTCGGTCGACCACGACGTGACGGCCAAGAGCGGCGCCTCGTTCAAGTCGCCGCTGTTCGGCAAGGGCGGGCACTACGTCGTCACCGCCGACAAGGCCGGGACGATCGACTACGTGTGCACCGTGCACCCGTTCATGAAGGCCCAGATCGTCGTCACCGGTTGAGGCCGAAGCCGCGCAGCATCAGCAGGGCGCGCTCGCCCACCGTGCCGTGGCGCGGCAGCACGCCCAGTTGCTGCGCCGCGTCGTAGACGTCGAAGAACGCGCGGATACGCCACAGCCGCTCGCCCGGCGGGTCGAGCTCGGCGTAGAAGACCACGTGGACGATCAGGAACCGGCCGGTCCGCGGGATGCCCTCGAGGTCGTTGCGGTGTGTCCCCAGCACCTTGACCGGCGACGCCACGTAGCGGCCGTCGGTCAGCCGCTCGCCCGTGCGCTCGAGGCGCACGTCGGGGAAGCCCGCCCACAGCCGCTGGGCGTGCGCGCCGATCGCCGCGGGCGAGTCGAGCGGGTCGCGCAGCAGCGGATCCTCGTAGTGGACGTCGGCGGCGCAGCTGGTGGCGAACGCGGCCGGGTCGCCACTGCTCCACGCCGCCTCGAAGCGGTCCAGCAGGTCGTTCACGAGAGGTCAGCCAGACCCTCGTCGGGCGTCGACGCCTCGGCGTAGCGCCGCCGTGGGATCCGGCCCGCGTTGCGCGCCAGGTGCCCCGCCTCGACGGCGGCCCGCATGGCGCGCGCCATGGCCACGGGATCGTGGGCGCGCGAGATCGCGCTGGCGACGAGGACACCGTCGCAGCCCAGCTCCATGGCCAGCGCGGCGTCCGACGCCGTGCCGATCCCCGCGTCGAGGATCACGGGCAGCGCGGTCTGCTCGCGGATCAGCGCGATGTTGTACGGGTTGCGGATCCCCATGCCGCTGCCGATCGGCGAGCCCAGCGGCATCACGGCGGCGCAGCCCGCGTCCTCGAGCCGGCGGGCGAGGATCGGGTCGTCGTTCGTGTAGGGCAGCACGACGAAGCCCTCGTCGACGAGCTGCTCGGCGGCCGCCAGGAGCTCGGGCGCGTCGGGCAGCAGCGTCCGCTCGTCGCCGATGACCTCGAGCTTGAGCCAGTCGGTGGCGAACGCCTCGCGGGCGAGACGCGCGGTCCGCACGGCATCGCGCGCCGTGTAGCACCCGGCGGTGTTCGGCAGGACCTCGACCCCCGCCTGCTCGAGGACGTCGACAAGCGAACCGTGGGCGCCGACCTCGATGCGCCGCAGCGCGACGGTGACCATGCCGGTGCCGGTGACGTCGATCGCCTCGGCCAGCGTCTCCAGCCGCGTGAAGCCGCCGGTGCCCAGGATCAGGCGGCTGGGCAGCTCCCGCCCCGCGATGACCAGCGCGTCGGTATGCGGCGCCGCGCTCATCCGCCCTGCACCGCCATGACCACCTCGACGCGCGCCTCGTCGGCCAGCGCCGTCCGCTCCCACGCTCCGCGCGGGACGACCTCGCCGTCCACCGCCACCGCGACGCCGCGGTCGGGCGCGTCCAGCGCGACCAGCAGCTGTGCCACGGTGGTGCCGGGATCGACGGTGGCGCGCTCGCCGTTGACGAGGATCACCGCGCCACCGCCGCGGCAAAGCGCCCCGGGGCAAACGCCGCCGCCTCGCCGGGCAGCGGATCGCCGGCCAGCAGCGCAGCGATCGCGTCGCCGGTCAG
>JAWVFY010000191.1:0-4188 GCA_033855575.1 Solirubrobacteraceae bacterium | reverse complement strand
TACGCCGAGGTCCTGCGTCAGGCGGCGATCAAGATCGCCAAGGAGATCGGCTGGCCGCTGGAGCCCTCGCGGTCCGGCTTCCTGCCGGATTCCGTCGCCCGCTGGGGGGCCTTCAAGGAGGCCAACCCGCAGCTGAAGAAGTTCGCGTCCAAGTTCTCCACGGGCCTGATCTCCAACGTCGACGACAAGCTGCTCGGCCAGACCCGCCGGCACATCCCCGGCGACTTCGACCTCGTGGTCACCGCCCAGCAGGTCCGGTCCTACAAGCCCGACCCCGCGCACTTCAAGGAGTGCGAGCGGCGGATGGGCGGCAAGAAGGGCTGGGTCCACATCGCGGCCAGCTACTACCACGACGTGGAGCCGTGCGTGAAGCTCAAGGTCCCGGTGATCTGGGTCAACCGCACCAAGGAGCAGCTCGAGCCGAGCCAGAAGAAGCCCACCGAGGAAGTCAAGACCCTCCTCGAGGCCGCGAAGCTGCTCGGGCTCTGAGGTCCTGAGGGTCCTCGCTCTTCACGCCGACGTCATCGTCTGCGTCAGCGGGATCTGGCAGACGACCTGCACGGTCGTCCATCACGGCGGTGAGGCCTTCGTCGTCGACTCGCCGGTGCTCCCCGAGGAGCTCGAGGCGCTCCCGACGGTGTTGCAGCAGGCGGGCTGGGAGTGCAGCGGCCTGCTGGCCACCCACGCCGACTGGGATCACCTCCTGGGCCGGCTGGCCTGGCCCGAGGCGGCGCTGGGGTGCGCGGAGTCCAGCGCCCGGCGCCTGGCCGCGGCGCCCGGGGAGGCCCAGCGCAAGCTGCGCGATTTCGACCGCGAGCACTACGTGCAGCGCCCGCGGCCGCTCTCGCTCGGCGAGGTCCAGGCGCTGCCGGTGCCGGGGAGGCTCGAGGTGGGCGAGGCCGAGCTCGAGCTGCACCCCGCCGAGGGCCACACCGCCGACGGGATGGCGATCGTCGTGCCGTGGGCCGATGTGCTGATCTGCGGCGACTACCTCTCGCCCGTGGAGGACCCGATGGTCGAGAGCGACCCGGATGCCTACCGTGCGACGCTCGAGCGGCTGCGGCCGCTGGTGGCCGCAGCCGAGTGGGTCGTGCCGGGCCACGGGGCGCCGCTGGCCTCGGCGCGCGCGGCCGAGATCCTCGACGAGCACCTGGGCAAGCTGTGACCCTTCAGCACGTCGCGCTCGAGACGGGCCCCGGCGACCGCGACGCGCTCGTCGCGTTCTTCGGTCTGCTCGGCTTCGCGGAGGTACAGCCGCCGGCGTCGCTGCAGGGCACCACGAGGTGGGTGCAGCGCGGCGCGACGCAGATCCACGTCCTGTTCGAGGACGGGGCGGGCGGGGCCGTTATCCCTCCGCGCGGGCACGCCGCGGTGGTGGCGCCCGACTACGAGGCGGCGCTGGAGCGGCTGCGCGCTGCGGGCTTTGAGCCCGATCCGCGCCGCGAGCACTGGGGCGCGCCACGGTGCTTCGTGCGGGCTCCCGGCGGGCACCGCGTGGAGATCATGGCCGCGCCCCCAGGGGCAGGCGCATGAACAGGTTGCCGCCGCCGTAGCGCGGGTCGTCGTTGCTGAAGCCCATCGACCGATAGAGCGCCAGCGCGGCGGTGTTGTTGTCGTTGACGTCGAGCTCGACGCGCCGGCAGCCGCGCACGCGAGCCTGCTCGACAACGGCGTCGAGCAGCGCCCGGCCGAGCCCCGAGCCGCGGGCGCTCTCCAGCACGAAGAGGTCCTCGAGCAGGCAGTCGTCGGCCGCCCACCAGATCCCGAAGCGGAAGCGCACCTGCGCGACCCCCGCCGGCGGCGAGTCCTCGTCGGGCGCCCCCAGCAGGTAGACGGCCCCAGTGTCCTCGATCAGCCGCTCGACGCCGGCCATGAACGCGTTGTCCGAGGGCCAGTCGACGCCGAGGTGGTTGCGAAAGGCGATCAGCAGCCGGGCGACGGTCTCCGCCTCGCCCGGCTCTGCCTTCCACACGTGTGCCTGCGGGCCCGTCATCCGGGCGCGCAGGCTAATGCAGCTTGTTGTGCCCTGCCCGCAGCGCCGCGGCCGGCGACTGCGCCTGGTCGGCGGCGACCGCGAGCAGCGGCTTCTCCAGCGGGCGGCCGTACTGCTCGCCGACGTTGCCCTGGTTGGCCGCGGTCGGCGGCAGCATCACGAGATCCCAGTCGGTGACGATCTGGTCGACGGGAACGGTCATCCGCGCGTTGTCGGAGTCCAGCTGGAAGAGCAGGTGCAGCCCGTGCGTGCCGATGTCGCCCTGCCAGAAGTGGTCGTCGCTGGCCGGGATCGCGGGGTCGTGGCCGGCCTGGCCCGCCTTGCCGTCGGCGTTCCAGCACCGGCGCGCGCTGCCGTCAGACGCCGTGGACTTCTGCTCCTGGTCGAACTGGCGGGGGAACTTCTCCGGGCCGGGATCCGAGCCGGTGCCGTCGTCGAAGCAGGCATCGTCGCGGTAGTAGGGCACGGCGGCGATCGACTGCGCCAGGCCGCCCGGGGTCAGGTCGGTCGCCTCGGCGTGGATGCGGTCGACGATCGTGCCGAACGGCCCCGCGGTCTCCGACCAGCCCAGCGACGCGTTGGCGTCGGCGAACGTGAGGTCGCCCGGGTTGATCGAGGCGTGCTCCTGGCTGGAGACGACCGGCGCCGTGCACAGGTTCGACATCTCGTAGGCCTGGCGGTACAGGCCGTCGATCTGCGACTGGCCGTTGGGGTTGTTCCAGCGCGGGTTGCACGGGTCGTCGAAGTTGCCGTAGACGGTGTCGTTGCGCCCGTCGATCGGCACGCCGCCGGGGTTGTTGGCGTTGTAGAAGGTCTTGACGCGGCCGGCGCGGAAGTCCCACTGGGCGTAGATGCCGTCCAGCGGCGGGATGACGTGGACGCGCAGCCAGGTCTTCTGGATCATGCGGTCGCGGTAGAAGGTCTCGCGGCGGATGACGTTGGTGCCCGAGTCGGCGCCCCAGGTCTCGCGGATCGCCCGCACCGGGCCGACCTTCTCGCCGAGCAGCGTCGACGAGCCGCCCCAGTTGGAGTCCTCCTCCTCGTAGCCGCAGCACGGCGTCTGGGAGCCCGGGTCCTGGGCGAAGGCGCGGGCCTTCCAGCGGTCGACGATGTTCGGGCCGTACTTGTTCGGGTTCGTCAGGGGAAGGTGGTTGCCGGAGATCTGGATCCCGGTCATCAGCCAGCGGCCGTCGTAGCGGTAGCGGTAGCGGTCGGTGCTGATCGTCGCCCCGTCGAGCTCGCGGCGCGGCGCGATGGCGCGCGTGCCGTCGGGGTTGAGGACTGGCGTGCCGTCGGGGTTGCAGTAGGGGCCCTTCTTGGCCGGGCCGTAGCTGCCGTAGCTCGACTGCGACTTGGCCAGGATGCCGGCGTTGGCGTCGCGCTGGTAGCGGACGTAGCCGTTGGCGGCGTCGAACGCGGGCTTGGGGCCCTTGTCCCCCGCGCGCATGATGTAGACGTAGCTCGGCGAGGCGGCGGGATTGGTCGGGTCGGCGATCGTGACGACCTTGACGCCGTCGATCCCGGCCGGGAGGGCCGCGCCAGAGGGCGCCTGCGCTCCCGCATCGGAGGCCATGAAGGCCATCTCGTCGTTGGAGTCCAGCCCCTTGATCGGGTCCTGGGCGGCGTGGTCGCCGGCCTTCATCGTCGCGTAGCAGCCGTCCTGGCCGCCGTTCTCGGTGAACCGGAAGCCCTCCCGGTCATAGGCGTAGGTCGTGTGCTGGTCGGTGCCCGAGTAGATGCCGAATCCCGACGCGTCGTTGTTGAGGTAGCGCGTGAAGACCTCGTCGACCTGGAAGGGGATCTGCTCGTACCGGCTCTTCTTCGGATCCCAGCGGTACCCGAGCAGCTGGTCGGTCGGCGTGCCCTTGACCGGCAGCTGGCTCTGGGCCGCCGAGGTGTCGAGGTCGGGCGTGACGTAGCTGTTGGTCTGGTCGGGGCAGGTCGTGTTCTGGTTGGCGATGAAGCACGTCACGTCCTTCGACGGGATCGCGAAGGTGGCGTTCTCGGGGACCGACCACGTGCTGCCGCCGACCATGAGGTCCTTGCCGGTGAGCACGACGGCGTCGGTGTCGCGGTTGGCCGGCGTGGTCAGGTCGACGAGGCCGGGGGTGCCGGCGTGGGCCGGGAAGCTGGTCAGCGCGGCGACCGCGCCGGCGGCCAGCAGACAGCGAAGCAGGGGGCGAGCCATGCCCTAC
>JAWVFY010000190.1:0-7785 GCA_033855575.1 Solirubrobacteraceae bacterium | reverse complement strand
CGCGACCGTTGCCGTGCAGGAACGGCCGACCACGCTCGACGACGTCGCTGCGGCCGACGAAGCCTTCCTGGCCTCGACGTTCAAGGAGGTCCTGCCGGTCCACGCGGTCGGCGAGGTCGCCGAGTTCCCGGCGCCCGGCCCGGTCTCCGAGCGGGTGCGGGCACAGCTGGCCGAGGCGATCGCCGCCGAGCTGGCCGCCTGACGCGTGCGGGTCGTCACCGTCATCGGCAACCGGCCGCAGTTCGTCAAGGCGGCGGCGGTCTCGCGGTTGCTGCGCGAGCGCCACGAGGAGCTGCTCGTCCACACCGGCCAGCACTACGACGACGACCTCTCGGCGATCTTCTTCTCCGAGCTCGGCCTCCCGCGGCCCGACCGCGAGCTGCGGCTGGGCACCGGCTCTAACACCGAGCAGCTCTCGCGCTTGCTGGGCGCCCTCGCCCCGCTGCTGGAGGAGCTGGCTCCCGAGCTCGTGCTGGTCTACGGCGACACGAACTCGACGCTCGCCGGCGGGCTGGCGGGCGTGCAGGCCGGCATCCCGGTCGCCCACGTCGAGGCGGGCATGCGCTCGTTCGACCGCTCGATGCCCGAGGAGATCAACCGAGTCCTGACCGATCACCTCGCCTCGCTGCTGCTGTGCTCGTCGGCCGTCGCCGTCGAGAACCTGGCCCGCGAGGGCATCGCCGGCAGCGTCGAGGAGGTCGGCGACGTGATGGTCGACGTGGCGCTGCTCGTCCAGCCGCGCGCCCGCGAGGACCTCGCACCGCTGCAGGCAGCGGGTGTCGAGCCGGGCGGCTACGTGCTCGTCACCGCGCACCGCGCCGGCAACGTCGACGACCCGGGGCGGCTGGAGCAGCTCGTCGCGCTGCTCGAGGCACTGCCGGGGCCGGTCGTCCTGCCGCTGCACCCGCGCACGCGCGCCCGGCTGGAGGCGACCGGCCTGATCGCCCGGCTGCAGGCGGCGCCCCGCGTCGTGCTGCTGGGGCCGGTGGGCAACGTCGAGTTCACCGCGCTGCTCGTGCATGCCCGCGCCGTCCTGACCGATTCCGGCGGAGTCCAGAAGGAGGCCTACCTCGCGGGCGTGCCCTGCGTGACGCTGCGCGACAGCACCGAGTGGGTCGAGACGGTCCAGGCCGGCTGGAACGTGCTCGTCGACCTCGACACCGAGGCCGCGCTGGCCGCGCTGGCCCGCCAACCGCCGGGTCAGCGTCCCCCGCTCTACGGCGACGGCCGGGCGGGAGAGCGCGTCGTGGCGGCGCTGACCGCCCACGGACCCGGCGGGCTAGGGTCCCGGGCATGAGCGACGCACCCGGGCTCGTGCTGCACCCCGGCGCCACGGTCGGCGATGGCGTGACCTTCGGTGCGCACGTCGTGGTCCACGACGGGACGCGGATCGGCGACGGCGTGTTGATCGGCGACCACGCGGTCCTGGGCAAGCCGCCGTCGTTGGCGCCGACCTCCACCGCGGCCGGGCGGGAGGTTGGCGAGCTGGTCATCGAGGCCGGTGCGCGGGTCAGCACCGGGGCCATCGTCTTTGCGGGCGCGCACATCGGCGAGCGCGTGATCGTGGGCGACCAGGCCTACGTGCGCGAGCGCTCCCGGATCGGAGCGGACACGGTCATCGGCCGGGGCACCGCCGTCGACAACGACGTCAGCATCGGCGCACGGGTGCGGATCCAGACGATGGTCTACATCACCGCCTTCAGCGTGATCGAGGACGACGTCTTCATCGGCCCGTGCGCGATGACCACCAACGACGACACGATGATGCGTCACGATCGCGGCTACGAGCTGCAGGGCGCGATCCTGCGCCGTGCGTGCCGGATCGGCGGCGGCGCAGTCCTGGTCCCGGGGGTGGAGGTCGGCGAGGAGGCGTTCGTCGCCGCGGGCACCGTCGTCACCAACGACGTCCCGGCCCGGGGGCTCGTGATGGGCGTCCCCGGCCGCGTCGTCCGCGAGGTGCCCGACGAGGACCTGCTGGATCGATGGCGCTGATCGGGCGGCGCAGGGCGGTCCCGCACCGCGCGTGGGCCTGGAGCGATCCGCTGACGCGCGTGCTGGCCGGCGCGGCGATCGTTGGCACCGGTGGCGTCGTCGGGGCCGAGCTGATGCGCGTGTGGCGCCGTGGCTCGGCCCCGATGCCCCACGAGGCCGACCACGTGCTGGCGGCGGCCGGTACCGCGACGCGCGAGACGGTCGCCGTGGCGGTCGAGGGCATCCGCGGCGGCTCGCTGCGCGAGAACGCGCTCCTGAGCATGCTGCTGACGTTCAACACCTTCTGGCTGCTGGTGCGGATGTCGACGCACTCGATCCGCCGCAAGGGCACCTGGGGCCCGTTTCGCAACGCGAAGTTCGGGCGCACCCACATCCACCACTTCGTGCCGGGGATCGTGATGATGATGCTGGCGGGCGGCAGCTCGATCGTCTCGCGCGACGAGCGCCTGGATCCGCTGCTGGCGGTCCCGTTCGGCATCGGCGCCGCCCTGACCCTCGACGAGTCGGCGCTGCTGCTGCGCCTCGACGACGTCTACTGGAGCGAGGAGGGGGTCCTCAGCGTGCAGATCAGCCTGGCCGCCGCGGCGATCGTGTCGGCCATCGCGCTGGCCCGGCGGGTCTTCCGCCGCGGGGAGCGCGAGGTGCTCGAGCCGGTCGGCGGCTCGGAGTGATCGGGCCTCGTTTAGTGCGACGCTAGGCGGCGGCGAAGCGCTCGGCGGCGCGCGCCTTGGCCTTGGCGGCCTCGACCTCGCGGTCGCGCGGCGGCGCAGTGGTCACCAGCGAAGCCAGCAGCTCCGCCGACACGGCCGTGACGGCCTCGACGGCGCGATCGAAGGCCGCCTCGTTGGCCCGCGACGGCTTCGTGGAGCCGCTGATCTTGCGCACGTACTGCAGGGCCGCAGCGCGGACCTCGTCCTCGCGCGCCGGCGGCTCGAAGTTGTGCAACGTTCTGATGTTCCGGCACATGCGAGCAAGGGTACCGGCCCCGGCCGGCCCGTCGGCCCCTCCGCTTCAGGACGCCGAGACCGGCACGGCCACGCTGGGCAGGCCGGTCCAGATGACCTGCTCGCGGCCGGGGCCCACGCCGATCAGCGCGACCGGCACCCCAGTGAACTCCGCGATGAACTCCAGGTACTCGCGTGCGGCCTGCGGAAGGTCGGACTCGCTGCGGCACTCGGTGATGTCCTCCGACCAGCCCGGCAGCTCCTCGTAGTCGCCGGTGGCGTGGTGCAGCACCGACTGGTGATACGGGTAGGTCTCGAAGACCGCCTCGTCCTCGCCGCGGTAGCGCGTCGCCACCCGGATCCGCTCCTGGCCCGTGAGCACGTCGAGCTTGGTCACGGCCAGGTGGCTGAGGCCGTTGACGCGAGCCGCGTAGCGCAGCGCCACGAGGTCCAGCCAGCCGGTGCGCCGGGGGCGGCCCGTGGTCGTGCCGAACTCGCCGCCCTTCTGGCGCAGGCCCTCGCCGATCTCGTCGTCGAGCTCGGTCGGGAACGGGCCGGCCCCCACGCGCGTGGCGTAGGCCTTGGTGACGCCCCACACCTCGTCGATGTCGGTCGGCCCGACGCCGGCGCCGACGCACGCCGCGCCCGCCACCGGGTTTGACGACGTCACGAACGGATAGGTGCCGTGGTCGATGTCGAGCAGCGTGCCCTGCGCGCCCTCGAAGAGCACGGGCCGGCCCTCGTCGAGCAGCCGGTGGGTCAGCGACGTGGTGTCGGCGATGTGCTGCTCGAGCCGGTGGCCGTAGGTCAGGTACTCCTCGGTCATCGACTGCAGGTCCAGGCGCGGGTCGCGCTCGTAAGGGCGCAACGTGAGCTTCTTGGGCTCCAGCGCCGCCATGATCTTCTTCTTGAGGATCTTGCCGTCGAGCAGGTCCTGAACGCGGATGCCGAGCCGCAGCGCCTTGTCGGAGTAGCAGGGGCCGATGCCGCGACGCGTGGTGCCGATCTCCAGCTTGCCCAGCCGCGCCTCCCCGGCCTCGTCGAGGAGGCGGTGGTAGGGCATGATCAGATGGGCGTTGGCCGAGAGCTTCAGGCCGCTGACGTCCATCCCCCGCGCCCGCAGGCCGTCGAGCTCCTCGCCGAGCACCTTCGGGTCGACCACGACGCCGTTGCCGATGAGGCAGAACTTGCCGGGGTAGAGGATCCCCGAGGGGACGAGGTGGAACTTGAAGATCTCGCCGTCGCGGACGATCGTGTGGCCGGCGTTGTTGCCGCCCTGAAAGCGCACGACAGCCTCGGCCTGCTCAGCGAGCAGGTCGGTGATCTTCCCCTTGCCCTCGTCGCCCCACTGGGCGCCGACGATGACGATGCCGGGCATAGCGGTCGTCAGTCTAGGACGCGGCCTGGCGCCCGACGACCTGGCGATTGTCGCCGCCCCATACCGGCAGCACCTCGCACATCTCCTCGAGCCGCGAGACGGTGCGCTCGTTGATCTGCTCGACCAGTGCCTCGCGGTCCAGATTGGTCGTGATCACCATCGAGCGCTCGCCCTCGTAGCGCGCGTTGACGATCGCGTAGAGCTGCTCGAGCACCCACGGGCTGGACTTCTCGGCGCCGAGGTCGTCGACGTGCAGCAGGTCGACCTCGGCCAGCCGGTCGAGCAGGTCGACGTAGGAGCTGTCGCTGCTCTCGTCGTAGGTGCGGCGGATCTCGTTGAGCAGGCGGGGCAGCGAGTAGATCGCGACGCTGCGGCCCGCCTCCAGCGCCGCCTTGGCCACGAGCATCGCCAGCGTTGTCTTGCCCGTGCCCACGTCGCCGAAGAACCACAGGCCGCGGCCGGCGTCGAGGTGGCCCTCCAGGCCACGGACGAAGGCGCGGACCGGCCGCACCACGGTGTCGGGCATCTGCGCGACGGGGTTGCGGTCGAAGCCGACCTCGGCGTAGCGCCGCGGGATCACCGCGCTGAGCGACCGCGCCTTGCGGCGGCTGACCAGCTGGGCGCGGCAGCGGCACGGCGTCGCCGTTCGCGTGGCCTCGTCGACGACGAAGCCGCCGCCGTCGCAGATGCCCAGGACGCACGGCTCCCTCATCACATGCCCCGCGCGAGGCTCAGGAAGCGCGGGTACTCGCTCTGGAAGGTCAGGCGCACGGTGTCGAGGCCGCCGTTGCGGTGCTTGCTGATGATGAGCTCGGCCTCGCCGGGGTTCTCGGTGTCCTGGTTGTAGTACTCGTCGCGGTAGATGAACATCACGAGGTCGGCGTCCTGCTCGACGTTGCCGCTCTCGCGCAGGTCCGAGAGCAGCGGTCGCTTGTCCGTCCGCGACTCCACCCCACGGGACAGCTGGGAGAGTGCGATCACCGGCACGCCGAGCTCGCGCGCCAGGATCTTCAGGCCGCGGCTCATCTGCCCGACCTGCTCGACGCGTGACTCGGTGCGGCCGTCGGGCCGCATGAGCTGCAGGTAGTCGACGATGATCAGGCCCAGCCCGCCCTTGGCCGCCGCCTGAGCGTGCAGCCGGCGGGCCTTGGCGCGGATCTCGAGGATCCCGATGTCCGACGAGTCGTCGATGTACAGCGGCGCGCGGCTGTAGTGCTCGGCGGTGTCGAGGACGCGCTTCCACTTGCGCTCCTCCTTGATGCGGCCCTTGCGCAGGTCGTCGCCCTTGATCGAGGCCTGGCTGGCGATGAAGCGCTGGGCCAGCTCGGCCTCGGACATCTCGAGGCTGAACAGCGCCACCGGCCGTGGATCGGACTTGTGCAGCGCCGCGTTCTCGGCGATGCAGGTGACCAGGCTCGACTTGCCCATCGACGGTCGCGCGCCGATGACGATCAGGTTCCCGGGCTGGAAGCCGCCGGTGATCTCGTCGAGGTCGGAATAGCCCGACGGCGTGCCGGTCAGCGACGTCGTGCCGGCGGCCAGCTTCTGCCACTTGTCGATCTCCTCGTGCAGCACGTCGCCGACGTTGCGGAAGTCCTTGGTGCGCTCGTTGTGGGCAACCTCGAACATCGCCCGCTCGGCGCTTTCGACGATGTCACGCGGCAGCGCCGCGTTGTTGAGGACCTGGGCCTGGATCTCGTAGGTCGTGGTGAGCAGGCGCCGCATCAGCGCGTGCTCGCGGACGATCTGGGCGTAGCGGCGCGCGTTGCCCGCGGCGGGCACCGCGCCGGCCAGTGCGTCGACCGCCGCCGGCCCGCCCACGTCGTCGAGCCGACCCGCCGAGCGCAGGTGCTCGGTGACCGTGAGGACGTCGACCGGCTCGTTCTCGGCGTAGAGCTCGAGGATCGACTCGTAGATCGCCGCGTGGCGCTCGCGGTAGAAGTCCTCGGGCTGCAGGCCCTCGTCGATGACCAGCGCGTAGAGCGTGCGGTCCGAGAGCAGGATCGCCCCGAGGACCGATTGCTCGGCCTCCAGCGAATGGGGCGGCGCGGCGCCGACCGAGGCGGGTGCGGAGGGGGATTCGGCGAAGGCGCTCACGGCGGTTCGACCATAGCTCCGGCTCTCGGCGGCACCCACGGCAGACCCCGCAACGGGGGCGAATTTTTCTCGAAGCGCGTCTGAGTCTTGACGCATTGCTCCGAGGGTGGCGCGGGGGCCGGACACGACGCAAGTTCCCGCCCGGTGGTTCGTTACCGGTCCGATGATGCGCTGGGTCGCTCGAGTCGTTGCCGGATGCGCGCTGCTGCTGGTGCTCGCGGACTCCGGCCAGGCTGCGCCCGCCGACCCGATCGTCCACGCGGGGCGCTGGCTCGTGGACCGCAGCGGCCGTGTGGTCATCGTCCACGGCGTCAACATGCCGTCCAAGGCGCCGCCCGCCTATCCCGCGGCGCTGAACTTCGGCGACGACGACGCGCAGCTGATCGCCTCACTGGGCTTCAACGCCGTGCGCCTGACCGTCGAGCGCTACGCGGCCGAGCCCAAGCCCGGCCAGTTCGACGACGCGTACGTCGGCCACATCGCCGAGACCGTGCGGATGCTCGCCGCCCACGGGCTCATGGCGCTGATCGACTTCCACCAGGACAGCTGGGGGCCCGAGTTCTTCGACAACGGCTTTCCCGACTGGATGACGCAGACCGACGGCCTGCCCAACCTCTACCAGGTCGGCTTCCCGGCGCAGTACCTGGCCAACCCGGCCCTCAATCGAGCGTTCGACCACCTCTGGGCGAACAGCCCCGGCGTCGACGGCCACGGCCTGCAGGACGAGGATGCGGCGATCCTGGGCCACGTCGCCTCGCTGTTGCGCGACGACCCCGGCCTGCTCGGCTACGAGATCCTCAACGAGCCCTGGCCCGGGACGGCCTATCCGCGCTGCTTCACTCCGGAGCTCGGCTGCCCAGGGTTCGACCGGCGCAAGTACAGCGCCTACTACGCGCGCACCGTGCCCGCGATCCGCCGGGCCGATCCGGAGCACATGATCTTCTACGAGCCGCTGGTCAGCTTCAACTACGGCATCCCGACCCACGTGCAGCCGCCACGCGACCCGCGCCTGGGCTTCGCCTTCCACGACTACTCGGCGTGCTCGGCCAGCGGCGACGCCGGCCTGCCGGTGTCGTTCGGTACCGACTGCGGCTTCGAGGACGAGTGGGTGATGAACAACGCCGAGCAGCACGCCGCCCAGACGGGGTCGGCACTGCTGCAGACCGAGTTCGGCGCGACGACCGACACCGCCGAGCTCGACCAGCAGCTCGGGCACTACGACGCCCACACGATGCCGTGGATGTTCTGGTCCTACACGCGCTACATCGACGCGCTCAAGCCCGACGGCTCGCTCCAGCCGCCGACGGGCTCGAACCTCACCATGTCGATGATCACGACTCTCGCGCGGCCCTACCCGCAGCTCGTCGCGGGAAC
>JAWVFY010000189.1:0-3878 GCA_033855575.1 Solirubrobacteraceae bacterium | reverse complement strand
CTGACCCTGGTGTTCATCATCCTGTTCTTCACGGTCATCGAGCTGCCGGCGTTCGTGGTCCTCGGGCTGTGGTTCGCCGAGCAGATCGCCTTCGGCGCCTCCGGGCTGAGCCAGGGCGGCGGGAGCGGAGGCGGCGTCGCGTACTTCGCGCACATCGGCGGCTTCGCCTTCGGGCTGCTCCTGATCCGTGCCTTCGCCCGCAGGGTCAAGCAGGCGCCGCCGCGCCTGCCGGTCTGGTGAAGCGCCGCGCGGTCCTGGCCGTCGTCCTGGCGATGATCGTCTTCTTCGGCTTCCTGACGATCGCCGCGGTGCAGGCCGACGGGGTCAACGTCCTGACCGTGGTGTCGGTGATCATCCTGGCCATGTTCGCGTTCGGGATCGTCGGGGCGTTGCGCGAACCCCCCGAATGAGAGCGGGCCTCGCCGCACTGGCGGCGGTGGTGGCGTTCGCGGGGTGCGGCGGCAACGTGGCGACCCGGGTCGCCGCAGGCGGCGACGCGGCGCTGCAGGCGGCCAACGGCCCGGTCGCGCCCGGGCCGGGACCCCGGCCGCTCGCGGTCAAGCTCGCCGACCCTCGCGACCCGGTGGTGGTGCGCTTCCATCACCCGCCCCGCAGCGGCCTGCTCTTCGACCTCGACACCGGGCGGGTCCTGTGGCGACGCGACCCCGAGCGGATCCTGCCGATCGCGTCGCTGACGAAGATGATGACCGCGCTGATCGTGGTCGCTCACGAGCCGGCCGCCGCCAAGGTGCGGATCACCGCCATGGCGCTGCGCTACCAGGGCTCGGGCGTGGGCCTGCTCCCTCGCGGCAAGGACGTCACGGTCGAGACGCTGCTCTACGGGCTGCTGCTGCCGTCGGGCAACGACGCCGCGCGGGCGCTGGCCCAGAAAGTGGGCGGCTCGCTGGGCGGCTTCGTCGCCGAGATGAACCAGCAGGCCCAGACGCTCGGGCTGCGCTGCACCCACTACTCGTCAGCCGATGGGTTCCACGACGCGGGCAACCACTCGTGCGCGGTCGACCTCGCCGCGGAGGCCCGCGCGATCCTCGACCAGCCCCGGCTGGCCCGCATCGTCGCCAGCCGCAGCGCGATCCGCCGGCTGCCGATCAAGGGCGGGCGCCTCTACCTCTACAACAACAACCCCCTCTATCGCCTCGGCTACGCCGGCACGATCGGGATAAAGACGGGCTTCACCGATGCCGCGGGACAGTGCCTCGTGGCCGCCGTCCGGCGCCATGGCCGCCGGCTCGGCCTGGTGCTCCTGCACTCGCCCGATACGGCCTCACAGGCCGAAAAACTCCTCAATTATGGCTTTCGTGTCCAGGGTTGAGCCCATGAGATCAAGAACGCGGGAGCACGGCCGATTGCATGGATATGCGAGGCAGCCGACTCCTTCCCGCGCTTCTCGCCGCCGGCGCGCTCCTGCCCGCCTCGGCGGCGGGCGCAGCGACCTGCACCGGCGTCGACACGCCGGTCTCGGCCGCCTCGCTCTCCGACGCCAAGGCCGCCGTCGCCTGCCTGGTCAACGTCGAGCGCACCGGCCGCGGACTGCCGGCGCTGTCGCCCGACTCGCGCCTTGCGCTCGCCGCCCAGCGCCACACCGACGACATGGTGGCCCGCAACTTCTTCAGCCATCAGGCCCCCGCGCCCGCGCCCGACGGCGTCGACCCCGGCTCGCGCATCAGCGCCACGGGCTATGACTGGTGGCTGTGGGGCGAGAACATCGCGGTCGGCTACGACACGCCCCGCCTGGTGATGATCGCCTGGATGGCCAGCCCGGATCACTGCACGAACATCCTTGCTCCCGGCGCCACGCAGATGGGCGTCGGCGCCGCCGCCACGCCCGCGACGCTCGGCAACCAGATCGGCGGCACGTGGACCCAGGACTTCGGCCGGCCGAGCCACACCGAGGCGCCCTCCTCGAACACCGGCCCCCAGAAGGGCTGCCCCTACCAGGCCCTGCTCCCGGCCCCTGCTTCCCCGGCGCCGGCACCCACCCCCACCGCCACGCGGCGGGCCGCCCCCCAGGCGCATCCGGCCGCGGCGGCGAGCTTCGTGCGCACGGGCCACCGCCTGGTCGTGCGGGGCCATGTCTCGGTGCCCGACGGCACCAGCGTGAGGATCACCGTGCGGCGCAACCACCACACGATCCGGCTGGTGAGGTCCCACACCCTGCACCACACGTTCTACGCCCGGATCCGGCTCTCGAACATCCGCCACGGGTACACGATCCACGTGTCCTACGGGGCCAAGCGAATCGCCCGCACCATCTCCTGAGCTAGGTTTCAGGCTGACTGCCGGTCAGCCAATGAGAACTCGAGGAGGCGTGGGTGGATCTCAACGACACCCCGGAACAGGCCCAGTACCGCGAGCGAGTGCGGTCGTGGCTGGAGGAGCACAAGAGCGAGGCGCCCGTCCTGCGCGGCGAGGGAGCGCTCAAGGACGAGGACGAGATCGTCGCGGCACGGCGCGAGTGGCAGCGCAAGCTCGCCGAGGCCGGCCTCGCCGGCATCACCTGGCCCAAGGAGTTTGGCGGGCAGGGCCTCGGCCCGATCGAGCAGGTGATCGCCAATCAGGAGATCAGCCGTGCCGGCGTCCCCGGCATCCTCGACGTCATCGGCGTCGGGATGCTCGGCCCGACGATCATGGCCCACGGCAGCGACGCCCAGAGGACGCGTTACCTCGGCCCGATGCTCCACGGCGACGAGGTTTGGTGTCAGATGTTCTCTGAGCCCGCCGCCGGGTCGGACCTGGCTGGGGTGCAGACCCGCGCCCGGCGCAACGACGACGGCACCTGGGTCATCAACGGCCAGAAGGTGTGGACCACCAACGCGCAGTTCGCCGCCTTCGGCCTGCTGCTCGCGCGCACCGACCCTGAGCAGCACAAGCACAAGGGCCTGACGATGTTCATCGTGCCGATGGACGCCGAGGGCGTGACCGTGCGCGGGCTGCGCCAGATCTCCGGCGAGGCCGAGTTCAACGAGGTGTTCTTCGACGACGTCGTCCTCGACGAGGACGCGGCGTGCGGGCCGATCAACGGCGGCTGGGGTACGGCGCTGACCACGCTGATGTACGAGCGGGTGACCATCGGCCTGGGCTCGGAGGGCATGGGCTATCGCGAGGGCCGCTACGCCGACGCGATCGGCGCCGACGAGGAGGCCCGGCGCGACCCCGAGATCCGCCAGCGCCTGGGCGAGATCGCCACGGAGCTGCTCGCCGTGCGCTTCACCGGCTACCGGACGCTGACCGCGCTGGCCAAGGGCCAGATCCCCGGCCCCGAGTCCGGTCTGGCCAAGGTGACGATCGTCAACGCGGCGATCCGCGCCGGTGAGCTGATCAGCGACGTGATCGGCCCCGACGCGCTGGCCGACGACTCTGAGTGGGCCTACATGATCAGCTTCCTGCCCGGCCTGAAGTCGGCGGGCGGGACCGAGGAGATCCTGCGCAACACGATCGGCGAGCGCGTGCTGGGGCTGCCGCCCGAGCCGCGCCTGGACAAGGGCATCCCGTTCAGCGAGCTCCGGGCCAAGGAGCGCGAGGCGGTGGGAGCATGAACCTCGCCCTCTCCGACGAGCAGGAGCTGCTGCGCGAGGCCGCCCGCAACGCGCTGGCGCGGGTCAAGACCGTCGAGGCGGCGCGCGAGGCGCTGGAGGATCCGAGCGCGCTGCCCGACCTGTGGCCGACGGCCGTGGAGGCCGGCTGGACCGGCCTGGTGATCGGCGAGGAGCGCGGCGGTGCCGGGCTCGGCGCCTTCGAGGCGATGCTCGTCCTGCAGGAGTGCGGGCGCGTCCTCGCGGGCGTGCCGATCCTGGGGCACGTGCTGGCGACCTACGTGCTCGACCAGGCGGGCTACGACGGGATCGAGGCGCTGGCCGGCG
>JAWVFY010000188.1:0-4776 GCA_033855575.1 Solirubrobacteraceae bacterium | reverse complement strand
GGCATCGATCTAACCAACAGGCATGCAACCCCCAACGGCGACTCCGCCCGTACCGGGATCGCGACCGCGTATGCGGTCGCCGCTGCCGGCTCGGAGGTGACGCTCTGATGGGCCAGATGGAAGGAGTCGTCACGCTGATCACCGGAGGCGGGTCCGGCTTGGGCCGCGCCATCGTCGGCCAGTTCGTGACCGAAGGCGCCTCGGTCGGAGTGATCGACCACGACAAGGACAAGCTGGCGGCACTCACCGACGAATACGGCGGCGCCGTCTCGACTATCCACGGAGACGTCCGCCACCTCGAGGACCACCAGCGCGCAGTGTCCTCGATCGTCGATCGGTTCGGTCACCTCGATTCCCTGGTCGGGACAGCGGGCATCAACGAGTACGCGAGTCGGCTGGATCAGATCCCGCTGGAGAAGTTGGAGAGCACGCTCGACGAGATCATGGCCGTCAACTTCAAGGGCTATCTGTTCGCCGCCATCGCCGCCAGAGCGGAACTGGCCAAGACGAAGGGCAGCATTACCGTGACGTTGTCGACATCCGGCTTCTATCCCGGCGCGTCCGGCCCCCTCTACACCTTCTCCAAGCACGCTGGGGTGGGACTCGTCCGCCAACTCGCCTTCGAGTACTCACCCGAAGTCCGTGTCAACGCCGTCATCCCCGGCGGTATCGCGGGCAGCGACCTGCGCGGGCCGGTCGCCCTCGGGCAGGAGGGCATCAGCATGAAGACCCTGGACCGCGATGACCAAGTGGCGGAAATGACGCCGCTGGGCCGGATGCCGCGCGACGAGGAGTACCCACCGATCTATGTGCTGCTCGCCGGCAAAGAATCGACGCTCGCGACCGGCTCGTTCGTCTTCTGGGACGGCGGCCTGGGTCTCGTCGGCCATGGCATGACCCGGGATTTGGGAAGCTGAGAACGTGTGAACTGATGCGGTGCGCAGGAGACGCGGAACGGTGCGGCCAACACCGGTTGGACTACCTCGCTCTTTCGTTGCGCGTTGCATCCTGATCGCCTGAACGTTCCGTTTTCGCCTATTCGCCATGAGGCACGGTTCTTTACCGAGCACGTGCCCCCCTCGACCGCATGCCCGAGGACGAGGCTGAGAGTGCACGGCAACAAGTCGCCCCTCTGAGGGCTCCAAGGAGTATTCGTTATGCAAGCAGGTCATCACCCCGCATCCGCGCACTCAGCCGAGACGTCGCGTCTCGGGCTGACTCTCGGCGTCCTCGCACTCGGCTGCGGGGCATTCGCGCTGCTCTCCACGATCGTGGCGCCGGCCCTGCCGGTTCTCCAACGCGACCTGCACGCCTCAACATCGGCCACGGCCTGGATCTTCACCTCGTTCCTGGTCGCATCATCTGTGGCAACTCCGATCGCCGGGCGGCTCGGCGACATGTTCGGCAAGAAGCGGATGCTCGTGATCTCCCTCTCGGCGCTCGCCGCCGGCTCACTGCTCGCAGCGGTCGTCACGTCACTGCCGTTGCTGATCGCAGCACGCACCATCCAAGGGCTCGGAGGCGCGATCTATCCACTCTCGTTCGCGATCCTGCGCGATGAGTTCCCGCCGGAGCGGGTCGCCGGCGCGATCGCCCTGCTCTCCAGCCTGCTCGGAATCGGCGGCGGGCTCGGGATCGTTCTCGCCGGCCCCATCCTGCAGCACCTCTCCTACCACTGGCTTTTCTGGATCCTGCTCGTCCTAACCTCAATCGCCACCGCCGCGGCGATCCTGTTCATCCCCGAATCGCCGATCCGCGCTCCAGCCCGCGTTGATTGGCTTGGGGGTGTGCTCCTCTCGGGCTGGCTGGTCGCGCTCCTTGTCGCGGTCAGTGAAGGGGCGACTTGGCATTGGGGATCGACCAAGACCGTCGGCCTGTTTGTCCTCTCAGGGCTAATCGTCGCAGTGTGGTTCAGGGCGGAAAGCCGCTCGCCGGACCCGCTCGTCGACATGAGAATGCTGCGGCTCGGCGGCGTCTGGACAACAAACGCCGCGACGCTGCTACTCGGCTTTGGCCAATACGGCGCGTTGATCCTGATCCCGGAGTTCGTCCAGGCCCCTGCCTCGACCGGCTACGGCTACGGCGCCTCAGTGACACAAGCCGGGCTGTTCGTCCTGCCGACGACGATCGCCAGCATGATCATGAGCCCACTCAGCGGCCGGCTCTCGAACCGGGTCGGCTCGAAGGTACCCCTGGTGCTCGGCTCGCTCGCGAGCACCGCAGCGTTCGTGGTGCTCGCGCTCGCAGGCTCGCGGTGGGAGATCTACCTCGCCTCCACACTGATGGGAATCGGCGTCGGCCTCGCCTTCGCCTCCACGGCGAACCTCATCGTCGAAGCCGTACCACCCAACCAAACCGGCGTCGCCACCGGCATGAACATCCTCGTCCGAACCATCGGCGGTGCGTTCGCGGCCGACATCGCCGCGACCATCCTTGCTGCGCATCTGCTCCCCAGCGGAGAACCCATGAAGCAGGGCTACACGATCGCGTTCTCCATCTGCGCAGCCGTGCTCGTCGCCGGCGTGCTCGCCTCGCTCGCCGTTCCCCGACGCAGGCCACGGCAGTCCCGCTCCGCGGGGCTTCGGGATCCCGCCTCGGCGAACACGTGAAGGATGCGAGGTCCGTGCGTCACGCAACGACGGATCGCGGAGCGCGGACAGGGTTGCCAGGTCTGTGCTTGTAGGACTGCTGATCAAGAGCCTCGAACACGAGCTCGGCGGCGCGCTAGGCATGGATTTGATTTCGTCGGCTGGATCTGCCGCTGAGCAGACGGTGTTCCATGTCCACCTCCACGTCGTACCGCGCTGGGAGCGCGACGGGTTCGGACAGATCTGGCCGACCGAGAAGGGGTATCGCGACGCGAACCTAGAGAAGCTTGCGGCCCGGATTCGAGAAACGTTCGGCTGACGCGCGGCGCGGTGACGTGATTGCCCCGCGCACTCCCGCTGCCGCGTGCTCCGGCGCTCTCGCCGCGTCTCTGGACGACCCGCCTCGGTAGTTGCGCTATCGCGTGTAGGGGGCGCTGTGGCCGGAGGGGCTACAGCTCGGATGCGGCGTAGCGCTCGTTTTGCCTGAGGCTGTCGCGTAAGTCCGGCGCCCGCAAATTTGGTTGTGGACATCCGCAATCGCTCGCCGTCGAGCCGAAGCGAATCAGTCGCGGAACCCGCCCGATGGCCGCGAGAGGGGCCGTTCCGAAGGTCGGCCCGGCGCCGGCCGCCGCCGACTTCGCGGTTCCTACACAGGGGGCCTTGATTTATGCGACAGCCTCGCCTCAAAGCGGTAGCGGCGTCACCGTGGCGCCGCTCCCGCCCGCGCTGCTCCTGCTCGTCCAAGACGGGCCGCGAGGACGACCGGACGCAACCGGTTCGTCACGCTGCTCCGGGTGCCTCGGGCGCCGCTGGCGGCGTCGACGCGCGGCGGTGGCGGATCCTGAGCAGCAACCCCGCCATGAGCGCCGCTAGCACGCCGCCGCCCAGCGCGATGATCCAAACGTTCGAGCCGTCGCTCGCCTGCGCCGGGGTGGCCGCGCAGGCGGGGCAGAAGACCTCGTCGACGCGGGCGACCGGCAGCGCGTCCTCGCCCACATCCGGAAGCGTCCTCGCTGGGCGGGGCGTAAGCCCGGCTGTGAGCTTCGCGTAGGCCTTCTTGCTCTCGCTGGGCAGCGTCACCCAGACCGAGACCCCGTCCCCCGCCACGCGCATCAGCCCGGCGGAGGGCACCACGGTGACGGAGACGCGGTCCACCTCGCCGCGCTCCTCGGCGGGGATCGTGAGCGTGCTCTTGTACCAGGGCAGCCCGCGCACGGGGGCGTCCGTACCCCGGGGGGTGGGGCCGACCGCGAGCGCCGTCGCCGCCTTCGGATCGGAGACCTCCCTGCACTCGCTCGCCCCACAGACCTTCGCGGAGCTGATCTCCGTGGCCTCCAAAGCCAGCCTGGCCTCCAAAGGCAGCAAGTCCCAGGCCACCGCACTCGGCGGCACGAGCAGGGGGAGCACGGCGACCGCCGCGAGCAGCAGCCAGTTCGTCCTTGGCATCCCAGCCTCCAGTCGTCGCTTGACCATCACTCCATCAGTCGCAGCAGACCGCACCTTGTGACCCAAGTCAACGACGCGAGCATGATCGTCGGCCTGGCGGGCTGTCGCGTTCGCCTGTTTCCGGCGCTCTTGCCGTAGCCACGGCGGGTTCTTAACCGCGTAGCGCTCCTATCGCGTGACAGGAGTGCTGTCGCTGTGCGCGAGGAGGGCCCCGCGCCGGGTGGACCGGCATGTCGGCACCAGCGACCGCCCGCGATGATCAGTCCTGGAGATGCGCGCGTTGAGCCTGGCGTTGAAGTTCGGCGTCGAGCTGGCTGCTTTCGCCGGGTTCGCATATTGGGGCGCGAGTCTGGCGAACGGAGCCGGGGCGGTGGTGCTGGCGCTCGCGGCGCCCGCCTTGGCGATGGTGCTGTGGGGACTGTTCGCGCCCCCGCGGTCCCGGCGCCGGCTCCCAACCGGGCCACGCGTGGCATTCGAGCTGGCGGTCTTCGGCTCGGCGGTCGCCGCGTTGCTGCTCGCCGGTGCAGCGCTCGCGGCACTGATCCTCGCGGTGTTGGCGGCGACGAGCACGGCGCTCCTTGCGCGCTTTGACCAGTGGGAGGCGTGAGCGCGCGAGCAGCGAGCGCTTCACACGTGGCGCGAGCCCCGCCCATCCGAGGCCGTTACCGCCGGAGAGCCCCTCGCTGCTGAAGTCCCGTCCCGTCCGACAGCTGGCTGGCCGCGCATCGGCCTGCTGCTCGTG
>JAWVFY010000187.1:0-16738 GCA_033855575.1 Solirubrobacteraceae bacterium | reverse complement strand
GCGCTCCCGACCGCCGGCCGATGGCCCTCGCCGGCGGCTGCCTGATCGCCGGTCTCGCGGTGCTCGGCCTGGCCCTGAGCCAGCTCGGCGGGACCCCCGCGGCGCCCCCCGCCGCCGCAGCGCCCGCAATCGTCCTCGCAGCACCGACGCCCGCGGCCACCGCCGGCGTGCGACGGACCGCCACCCCGCTGGCCGGCATGCGCGCCGCCTGGCGCCGTGCGCTGGTCGCCAACGAAGCGGCGCACGTGCCCGCGGCGTGGGTGGCGGGGTTCTACCCGCTCTACGCCCGCGCCCAGCGGGCCTTCAGGGTCAACTGGCTGCTGCTGGCCTCGGTGCACCGCCAGGAGACGGCGTTCTCGACCGCGCGCAGCACCTACCACGGCCGCAACTTCGCCGGCTGCTGCGCGGGCCCGATGCAGTTCAACGTCACCAATGGGCCGACCACCACCTGGGAGCGCTTTCGCGGCGCCTATCGCGACGTCCCGCGGCCGGCCAGTTACCCCCACCCCACCGCCGGGCACCCGTCGGTCTACGACGACTTCGACGCGATGATGGCCGCCGCACGGCTCCTGTCCTACGAGGGCGCCACCACCGCGCTGGACGGCGCCGCGTGGCGCGCGGCCTACGACTACTACGGCCACGACCAGACCGGCGTGGCCTACGCCGACGAGGTCCTGGCGCGCGCCATCGGCTGGTCCCAGCGTGGGTTCTCGATCAACCAGCCGGTCGACCCGGCTCTGCGCTCCGCGGTCGAGGCGGCCTGGGGCGCCCCGGTGCGCGCGGCGCTGGTCGCGGCGGTCCGCCGGCAGACGAGCTGATCCCGGGCCGGGGCGTCCGTCTCGCGCATACGCGGGTCATACGTCCCCCAGCCCGCGCGCCCGCCGGCCGACCTCATCCTTGGTGGCCGATGGCGACTCGCCCGCGCTCGACGACACTCGGCCACGAGGTGGATCTGCTCCTCGCGAGCGAGCTGCTGGGTGCTCATGCAGGCCGCGAGGCGGTGCAGGCGGACACGGCCGGCCTGCACGTCTGCCCCGCGTGCGCGCTGCCGTTCGTCGTCGCCGGCCACGTCCGCGAGCTCGTCGGTGTCGATCGTGTGCGGCTCGAGCTGCGTTGCACCAACTGCGGCTGGGCGGCGACCGCGGTCCACGACGACACCGAGCTGGCCGCACTGGACAGGCAGGCCGATCTCGCGGTCGCCGACCTCCTGTGGACGCTGGAGGTCGTGTGGATCGCCAACGAGGAAGCGGCGATCGCCCGCTTCGCCGCGGCCCTGGCGGCCGACGCGATCCTGCCCGACGACCTGGCCTGAGCGCTCAGCTCGTGGCCGGCCCGACGACGCGGAAGCTGCCGCGCATGAACGGGTGGATCCGGCAGAAGTACGAGTAGGTCCCCTTGGGCAGGTTGACCGGCGTCGACCACGTGTTGCGGTTGGCCGCCGCCGTGAAGCCGCGCGGCCCGAAGCCGAGCTCGCCCGAGTCGAAGTCGATCGGGCCGTTGGCCAGCGGATAGCCGATGCCCGCCGATCGGTTGCACGGCAGCCTGCAGGCCGTGATCGTGTGGTAGATGTCCTTCCCGGAGTCCTGGTTGAGGAACGTCAGCGCCTGGCCCTGGTGGACGACCGCCGGCCGCGACGGAAGGCCGGTCATCGTCATGTCGCCCTGGCTATAGACGAAGCCACCGATCGTGACCTGAGTCGTTCCGACCGGGCCGTCGAGCTTCTTGGCCGGGTCGGGCAACCCGGTCGGCCCGCCGCCCGAGTCGCGGTTCTCGGCGAGCCGCCCGTGGGTCAGGTGACCCTTCTGGTCGAGCTTCTGCGTGAACGGATCGCGGCCCGCCGTGCTGTTGTCCTGAACGGCGATCGGCATGATCCCCATGACCTCGTACCAGGAGGCCTTCGAGACGTCGTAGACGACGTGGACCTTGACCACGTCGCCGGGCTTGAGCGCGACCCGCCAGTCGGGCGCAGTCGCCGTCATGGCGACGTCCCAGGACACGGCGCCGGCCGGCTCCCAGTAGTGCGCCCGCGACGTGAAGATCCGGACGGTCCGGTTCCCGCGGGTCACGGTGAGATAGCCCAGGAGTCCACCGGGATGCAGATGGACCGCGGTCTGGACGAGCGTCGTGGGCTGCGAGACCGTCCACGAGTTCGCCGGCCCCACCGCAGGGTTGTTGGGCTCGTCGTCGGGGAACGTCAGCCGCCCGTGGTGGCCCGTGCCGCGCAGCGCGTCGAAGACCGGATAGGCGCGCAGGCCGGCGACGTCCATCCACTGCGTGTGGACGGTCTTCATGCCCGCCGCCTTCGGCGACGTGTCGGGGATGAAGTCGATGTCGTAGGTGATGTAGACCGTGTCGGGGTTCACGGTCAGGTTGTGGATCATGTAGTCGATGACCCAGCTCTGGCTCGGGGTGTAGCGGTAGCCGTAGCCCTTGGGCAGCGTGACGATCGTCTTCTCCTCACCGACGGCGAAGCGCGGCTCGCCGTCGACCAGCCAGACCCCGTGGTGCAGGTGGATGATGTCGACCGAGGGCTTCTTGCCGTTGGCGTACTCCAGGTCGGGCTTGAAGCGCGTGATGTAGCCGGGCACCGTGGGGCGCAGCCGCGTCGGCGCGAGGTTGATGGTGTTCTGCCCCGGCGCGATGTGCAGCGGCCCGAAGCGGTAGTGCAGGTGCTGCACGCCCGTGGTGGTCGCCGCGCCTGCGGGCGCGGCGGCGATGCCCAGGGCCAGGGCCAGGCAGGCGAGCAGCGACAGACGACCGAGGAGCGGCAGGGGCACGCGCGGAGTATGCGGCGTGCCGGAAACCGGTGGGACAAACGGCTACCGGGGCGTCATGAACGCCAGCGGCATGCTGCTGCCCGCGCCGGCGCGCACGGTGGCGATCCGCCGGCCCGGCTGCACGGCGTCCTTGACCGGACCCAGCCGGTCCCCGAGGCGTGCCGCGAGCGCGTCGAGGTCGGCGACGACGAGCGTCAGGCCCCAGAACCGCGGGCCGTCCACCTCCGGCGCCGGACCCACCAGCTCGAGCAGCGCCGTCTCCAGCACGAAGAAGGCCTGCCGGGTCTCGCCGCCCGGGACCTCGCGCACCCGTCGCGGCGCCAGCCCACCGGCCTCCAGGCCGGCGATCGCGGCCTCGAGGTCCCCGGCGAGTGCGACCACGTGGTCGACCGCCTGCGCCCCGTTCGGGTGATCGACCGTGGCGGACCCGGCGAGCACCGGCTCCACGCGCGGCAGCACGTCGCTGTCGAGGCCGGACACCGACCAGCCGAGGATCCCCTCCCCCGCGCTCGCGCCGGCCAGCCGCAGCGCCACGCCGCCCACCGCGACGACATCGCCGTCGACGGCGAACCCCAGCGCCGACCACGTCGCCGGATCGTCAGCGAGCGCCAGCGTCTGCAGGCGCACTACCGGCGCCGGCTGCGATTGCGCTTGCGCTGGACGCGGCCCTTCTTGGCCTTGGCCCGCGCGCGCTCGCGCTGCTTGGCCGAGCGGTTGCTGCGCGTCGGGCCGCCCATGCCGGGATGGGCGAGCTCGGCGTCGGAGACCGGCGCGCGGCTGCGGGCGTCCGAGACGATCGCCCAGCCGATGCCGAACAGCAGGATCAGCCCCGCGCCGAAGATCAGGATCTCCTGCCATGTCTGCAGGCCGCCGCCCGAGCTCGTGGTCGGCGGACTGACCACGACGGTCGGCGTGCCGGTGGTCGGGGCCGAGGGCAGCGGTCCCAACGGGCTCTGGGCGCCCGCCGCGGCGGGCAGGCACAGGAGCGTCAGACAGGTCAGCAGGGTGGCGATGCGCATCGGGCGGGATCCTCCCAGGTCAGCTCGGCAGGCGTTCAAGCGCGGGGCTGCGAGAATGAACTGCGATGCCGCCCAAGCCGCGCCAGATCAAGATCGAGCAGCGCAGTGCGCTCGCCGCCATGCAGGCTCTCGAGACCAAGTCCGATGACGAGCTCCTGAAGGAGACGCGGTTCAAGTCGGCCGCCCAGGCGATCCTCGGCGCCCGTGCCGCCGAGCGCTACGACGCCAAGGCCGCCCGGGCCTACTTCCAGCAGGCGATCGCCGCGGCCCGCCCGCAGGAGCGCATGCAGCTGCGGCGGATGGCCGACGCGTCGCTGGCCATGGCGGAGCGGCGCCCCGACGACCTCAAGGCGGCGATGGAGAAGCTCGGCCAGACGCCGCCCAGCGGGCGTCAGCTGCTCGTCCTGCGGCTGCTGGCCCTGGTCAACCCGCCCCCGGGATCCGGTCCGCTGCTGCGCGCACGCGGCATCCTGCTGATCATCGTGCTCGTGGTCGCCCTGCTGGCCATCGGCTTCGGCATCGTCTTCGGCATCGGCCAGGCGGCCGGAGGCATCGGCGTCGGCGCCGCACTGCCGCTCGGGGCGCTGCTCATCATCGCCATTCTCGGCGTGCTGGCCTTCTTCGGCCGGCGCCGGCAGGCGGCGGCGGTCACGCGCGCGAGAGCGGGCGGGCCCGGCGGCGGCTGACCCGCATGTGCGGGCGCTTCACGGTCGGCACCGGGGACATCCCGGGGCTGCGCTCGCGGTTCGGCCTCGACGAGCGCGTGGAGGTCCGGCGGCGCTTCAACGTGGCGCCCGGCGACGAGGTGTTGGCCGTCACGCGCGACGGCGCCACGCTCCTGCGCTGGGGCTTCTTGCGCGACAGCGCCTACACGACGATCAACGCCCGCGCCGAGTCGCTGATGGCCCGCCCGACATGGCGTTCGGCGCTCGGGGACGGCCGCTGCCTGATCCTGGCGGACGGCTTCTACGAGTGGCAGCGCCGGGAGGGTGGGAACGGTCTTAGCAAGCGGCCCTTCTGGATCACGCGAGCCGACCGGCAGCCGTTCGCCTTCGCCGGCCTGGCGTCGAGCTGGGGAACGTGCGCGATCGTCACCACGCCGGCCACCCCGCTGCTGGCCGAGGTCTACGACCGCATGCCGGCGATGCTCGACCCCGAGCAGGAGGACGGCTGGCTGGCATCGAGAACGGCGCCCGCCGCCGCGCTGGACATGCTCGCACCGTTCAGCGAGGTCGACGCCGTGCCCGTGGGCGACGCGGTCAACGACGCGCGCTACGACGGCCCCGCCTGCCTGGACCCGGCGCCCCCGCCGGATCCAACGTTGTTCTAGACACCATCCGGCCTCCGGCCGGGGGGACCCGCCTCCGGCCGCCACCTGGCGGCCTCCGGCACCCCTAGTGCTCGCTCAGCGTCGCCTTCTCGATGACCACCGGGCTGCCGGGGGCGCCCTGGGCATCGGTGGGCTCGGCGCTGATCCTGGCCACGGTCCCCAGGCCCGACAGCACGCGCCCGACCAGCGCGTACTGGGCAGGCAGGCGGGCGTTCTTGGCAGTGACGATGAAGAACTGGCTGCCCGAGGTCCCCGCCGGCTCGGTCTGGGTCTTGGCCATGGCGACGACGCCGCGGGTGTACTTCAGCGTCGACGGCGGGCGCTCGACCAGCGTGTAGCCCGGTCCGCCAAGGCCGGTGCCCAGCGGGTCACCGCCCTGGATCACGAAGCCCGGGACGATGCGGTGGAACGTGAGGTGGTCGTAGAAGCCGTGCCTGACCAGCGAGGCCACCGACGACGCGGTCTTCGGGGCGCGGCTGACGTCGAGGCGGATGACGATCGGCCCGCAGTTGGTCTTCAGCGACACCGTGTA
The DNA here is from genome assembly GCA_033855575.1 of Solirubrobacteraceae bacterium. Classification (GTDB taxonomy): domain Bacteria; phylum Actinomycetota; class Thermoleophilia; order Solirubrobacterales; family Solirubrobacteraceae; genus BP-464. Next base: position 11,080 of record JAWVFY010000187.1, on the reverse strand, counting down.
GGTCCGTGCGGCCGAGAGCGTGGTGTGGGGCTTGGGCAGGTGACCGGCCCCCTTGGGGGCGGGCCGGGCCACGGCCAGGCAGCCCGCGCTGTCCCGCGCGGGCGCGGCGGTCGTGTGGGCGGTGGCCGTCGTCCGCGCGTCAGGCACGCCCTTGGCCGAGGAGCCGCACGCGGCAACGATCAGCGTGGCAGCGACCAGGGCCGGCGCCAGGAGCAGTCGGGGCATCGCGGCGAGAATATCTGAGCCGTTGGCTCGGCCCGTAGGCTTGGGTCCCCATGGATCGCGATGCCTGCCTGCTGGTCAACCCGTCCGCGGGCGGCGGGAAGGCCGCTCGAGTGCTTCCCGACGTGGAGGCCGAGCTCCGCCGCCTGGGCGTGGCCTTCCGGACCGAGCAGACGACCTCGCTGGAGCACGCCGCCGAGCTGGCCGGCGAGGCCGCGGGCCGCGGGGAGGCGGTCGTCACGCTCAGCGGCGACGGCCTGATCGGCCACGTGGTCGGTGTGCTGCGCGACGTGCCCGACGCCCTGCTCGGCGTCCTGCCCGGTGGGCGCGGCAACGACTTGGCGCGGGTCCTCGGCATCCCTCTGCAGGCGGTGCCGGCCTGTGACGTCATCGCCCACGGGGTGGTCCGCGACCTCGACGTGGGCGACGTCGAGGGGCGTTCGTTCATCGGCATCGCCAGTGTCGGCTTCGACTCGGAGGCCAACCGCATCGCCAACGAGGCGCCGGCCCGGCTGGGTCAGCTCGCCTACGTCTACGGCGCCCTGCGGGCGCTCGCGGGCTGGAAGCACGCGGCCTTCACCGTCGAGCCGGCGGGCGGAGAGACGATCCGGTTCTCGGGCTGGAGCGTCGGCGCCGCCAACTCGAAGGCCTACGGCGGCGGGATGTTCGCCGCGCCCGATGCCGAGCTCGACGACGGGCAGCTCGATGTCGTGCTCTGCAGCGCGAGCGGCGTCCTGCGCTTCCTGCGCATCCTGACCCGGATCTTCAAGGGCACACACGTCGAGCTCGACACCATCAGCGTGCTGCGGGCGACCTCGGTCCGGATCTCGGCCGACCGGCCGTTCACGATCTACGCCGACGGCGACCCGATCGGCGAGCTGCCCGCGACGATCCGCGCCGTGCCCCACGCGCTGAAGGTCCTGTGCCCGGCCGGCTCCTGACGGTCAAGGTCGCCGCTGCCCGGGCCGTGGGCGCGCTGTCGCGTCGCACCGGCCGCGGCGGGACGAGCCTGCCCGGCAAGGCGCTCTTGCGCCTGGCGCCCGACGCGATCGCCCAGCTGGCCGGACGGCTGCCCCGCGGCAGCGTCCTGCTCTCGGCCACCAACGGCAAGACGACGACCGCCGCGATGGTGGCCGGGATCCTCGAGCGCGGAGGCGCGCGCCTCGTGCACAACCGCGCCGGGGCGAACATGGCCGGCGGGGTGACCACCGCCTTGCTCGACGGCGACGGCGACATGGGCCTGTTCGAGGTCGACGAGTTCTGGCTGGATCGCGTGGCCGCGCAGGTCGAGCCCCGGGCGCTGCTGCTCGCCAACCTGTTCCGCGACCAGCTCGACCGCTACGGCGAGCTCGAGACGATCGCCGACCGCTGGGCCGCGGTCGTCGCCGGATTCGGCCCCCGCCCACCCGTGCTCGTGCTCAACGCCGACGACCCGCTCGTCGCGGACCTGGGGCGCGACCGGTCCGACGTCTGGTACTTCGGCGTCGACGACGACGCGATGGCCATGGCCGACATGCAGCACGCGGCCGACTCCAAGCACTGCCGACGCTGCGGCGCCCCCTACGTCTACGACGCGATCTACCTTGGCCATCTCGGCCACTACCACTGCCCCAACGGGGATGCCCGCCGCCCGGAGCCGCAGGTCCGCGCCGTGTCGATCGAGCTGCGGGGCACACGCAGCGCCGCCTTCACGCTGATCGCCCCCCAGGGCCAGGCGCGCGTCGAGCTTCCCCTCCCCGGCCTCTACAACGTCTACAACGCGCTGGCCGCCGCCGCGCTCGCGCTGGCGCTCGAGGCGCCCCTCGACGACGTCGTCGCCGGGCTCGAGGGGGTCGAGCCGGCCTTCGGGCGCGCCGAGACGCTCGCACTGCCGGGCGGCACGGAGCTGGCGATCCTGTTGATCAAGAACCCGGCCGGCGCCAACGAGGTCCTGCGCACGCTGGTGCTCGAACCGGGCGAGCACGACCTGCTGGGCGTGCTCAACGACAACACGGCCGACGGCCGCGACGTCTCGTGGGTGTGGGACGCCGACTTCGAGGTCCTCGCGGACCGCCTGCGCCGCGTGACCTGCGCCGGTACCCGCGCCGACGAGCTCGCCGTGCGCCTGAAGTACGCCGGCGTGCCGACCGACCGGATCGTCGTCTGCGACGACCTCGAGACCGCCCTCGACGAGGCGGCAGCGCACGCCGGCGAGCGGCTGTACGCGCTGCCGACGTACACGGCGATGCTCGAGCTGCGCGAGGTGCTGGCTCGCCGCGGCGTCGCGGAGGGCTCGTTCGCATGAGCGTCGTGACCTGGCACGACATCGAGTGCGGCTCGTACACCGAGGATCTCCCGCTATGGCACGAGCTCGCCGCCGAGGCCGGCGGCCCCGTTCTCGACGTGGGCGCCGGCACAGGCCGCGTCGCACTGGCGCTGGCCCGCGCCGGCCACGAGGTCGTCGCGCTCGACGTCGAGCCCGAGCTTCTGGCCGCGCTGCGCGAGCGCGCTGGCGACCTTCCCGTGCAGACCGTCGCCGGCGACGCCCGCGCGTTCTCGCTGGGGCGCCGCTTCGGGCTGGTGATCGCGCCGATGCAGACCGTCCAGCTGCTCGGCGGGCGCCACGCCGACTTCGTGGCCTGTGCCGCCGCGCACCTCGCCCCGGGTGGCCTCCTCGCCGCCGCCCTGGCGAACCCACCCGCGTATGAGGGCGAGATCAAGCCGCTGCCCGACATGCGCGAGGAGGACGGCTGGCTGTGGTCCAGCCAGCCCGTGGCGGTGCGGCCCGCCCCCACGGGGATGGTGATCCTGCGCACGCGCGAGGTCGTCTCGCCCGACGGCGCCCGGACGGTGGCCGACGACGAGATCCTTCTCACGCGGACCCTGCCCGCCGACCTCGAGGCGGCCGGAGAGGCCTGCGGCCTGCGCCCCCTCCCCCGCCGCGCCGTCCCCGAGACCGCCGACTACGTCGGCAGCGAGGTGGTGGTCCTGAGTGGCTGACGACAACCCCGTGCTGCGCATCTGCGCGCTGTATCCGGACCTGATGAACATCTACGCCGACCGCGGCAACCTGCTGCTGCTCGAGCAGCGCTGCGCGTGGCGCGGGATCGGCTTCACGGTCACCGCGGCCGGCCTCGGCACGGCGGTCGACCCCGATGCCCACGATCTCTTCTATCTCGGCGGCGGACAGGATCGCGACCAGGCTCTGTGCGCCGAGGACCTCGTGGCCACCAAGCGCGAGGCGCTGCACGCCGCCGCCGCCCGCGGTGCGGTGGTGCTCTGGGTGTGCGGCGGCTACCAGCTGCTCGGCTCCTCCTACGTCCTGGGCGACGAGGAGCTGCCGGGCGTCGGCCTCGTGGACCTCCGCACCGTGCGCGAGGACGGGCCACGGCTGATCGGCAACGTCGCCATCGAGGTGGCGACCGAGGACGGCGTGCGCGTCCTCGCCGGGTTCGAGAACCACGGCGGGCGCACCTACCTCGGCACGGACGAGCAGCCTCTGGGCCGCGTCCTGCGCGGCCACGGCAACACGGGGTCCTCGGGTATGGAGGGCGTGCGCCGCGGCAGCGTCATCGGCACCTACCTCCACGGGCCGCTGCTGCCGAAGAACGCCTGGTTCGCCGACTGGCTGATCCGCACGGCGCTGGGCCTCGAGAACCTCGCACCACTCGACGACCGCTTCGAGGACGCGGCCCACTCCTCGGCCCGGCGGGCGGCCGGGCTGTAAGATCGCGGCCCCTTCGGGAGCGCCGCCCGTGAATACTCCGAACACCGCCCAGACCGAGGGGCCGTCCGGCTTCCCGCAGGCAGCAACCCTCGAGTTTCGCGGGGCGACCAAGCGCTACCCCGGCGCCGACCGCGCCGCCGTCGACCAGCTCAGCCTGACCGTCGCCGCCGGCGAGATCTGCGTCCTGGTCGGCCCGTCGGGCTGCGGGAAGACCACCGCGATGCGGATGGTCAACCGGATGATCGACATCACCGAGGGCGACATCCTGCTCGACGGGCACAGCGTCAAGGAGCGCGACCCGGCCGAGCTGCGTCGCGAGATCGGCTACGCCATCCAGCAGATCGGGTTGTTTCCCCACCTCAGCGTGGCGGACAACATCGGCACCGTCCCCAAGCTCCTGGGCCGCGACAAGGCGTGGATCCGCCGCCGGGCCGGGGAACTGCTCGAGCTCGTCGGCCTCGACGCTGAGCTGGCCGGTCGCTATCCCGCCCAGCTCTCCGGCGGCCAGCGCCAGCGCATCGGCGTGGCCCGGGCGATCGCCGCCAACCCCCCGCTGCTGCTCATGGACGAGCCCTTCGGCGCCATCGACCCGATCAACCGCGAGCGCCTGCAGAACGAGTTCCTGCGGCTGCAGGCCGAGATCCGCAAGACGATCGTCTTCGTCACGCACGACATCGACGAGGCGATCAAGATGGGCGACCGGATCGCGGTCATGCGCGAGGGCGGCCACCTGGTCCAGTACGCCACTCCGGCCGAGCTGCTCACCGCGCCGGCCGATGCGTTCGTGGAGGACTTCGTGGGCCCCGATCGCGGGCTCAAGCGCCTGGCCCTCCAGCCGGTCGGCGACGCGCCGCTGGCTCCGCCGTCCGACGGGCAGGTGCTGACCGTGCGCGACGACGACGTCCTGCGCACCGCGCTGTCGAAGATGCTGCTGGCCGGCACCGACAGCGCCGCCGTGGCCGACGGCGACGACACGGTGGTCGGCACGTTGACGATCGCGGCCATCGAGCAGGTGCTCCGCGGCTCATGAACGCACTGATGCTCGGCCAGGTGGTCATCCATCACCGCACCAGCACGTGCGAGAGTCGCAACGGGTTCTGCCCTAGCTGGATCGTCGATCACTTCAGCGAGTACCTCTCGCCGCTGCTGCGCCATCTCGAGCTCACCGTGGTCGCCGTCGTGGTCGGCTTCGCGGTGGCCTTCGGCCTCGGGCTGCTCGCCCACCGGCGCCGGTGGCTGATCGCGCCGATCACGGGGATCACCGGGGTGCTGTTCACCATCCCCTCGCTGGCGCTGTTCGCCGTGCTGATCACCTCGCCGCTCGGCTTCGGGTTCGTCACCGGCGTGATCCCGCTGATCATCTACACGCTGCAGATCATCTTCCGCAACGTCGTGGCCGGGCTGGCCGGGGTGCCCGAGGAAGCGCGCGACGCCGCCCGTGGGATGGGTATGACCGCACGCCAGCTGCTGTGGCGGGTCGAGGTGCCGCTGGCGCTCCCCGAGATCATCGCCGGCGTGCGGATCGCCACCGTGACGACGGTCGCGCTGGCCACGCTGGCCTTCTACGCGGGCGCCGGCGGCCTGGGCCAGCAGATCGAGACCGACATCGCCTTCAAGTCCAACATCGTGCTCGCCGGCGGTCTGGCGGTGCTGCTGGCCTTCGCGCTCGACCTCCTGCTGCTCGGCACCGAGCGGGCGATCACCCCGTGGCGGCGGTCGGGAGCCTGATGCTCGGGTTCCTGCCCCTGGCCGACGCGATCCGCTTCATCTTCCACCAACGGGAGTCCGTCGGCGGCGGCGACCGCATCGGCGGCTCGACGCTGCTGCCGCTGCTCGGCAAGCACCTGCAGGTGACGGGCGAGGCGCTCGCCATCGCCTGCGCGGTGGCGATCCCGTTCGCCCTCTGGCTCGGGCACACCGGCCGCGGCCAGATCCTGGCCTCGAGCGTCGCCAACGCGGGCCGGGCGATCCCGTCGTTCGCGCTCGTCGTGTTCATGAGCGCCTACCTGGGCCTGTCGACGGGCAACCTCGTCTTCGCCATGGTCGTGCTGGCCATCCCGCCGATCTTCACCAACGCCTACGTGGGCATCCGCCAGGTCGATCCCGACGTCGTGGGTGCCGCGCGCGGCATGGGCATGACCGGATCGCAGGTCGTGCGCCACGTCGAGCTCCCGCTGGCGCTCCCGCTCGTCTTCGGCGGGATCCGCACGTCGGCCATCAACGTCGTCGCCACCGTGACGCTCGGCCCCCTCGTGGGCGTCGTCACCCTCGGCGACCCGATCCTCAACGCCAACGTCTACGGCGACTCCGGTCGCCTCGGCGGGGCGATCCTCGTGGCGGCGCTCGCGCTGGCCTCCGAGGCGCTCTTCGCCGGCCTGCAGCGGGCGGTCACGCCCGCGGGGCTCAAAGCATCGTCAACCACCAGGAGGAAGTTGCCAGTGAGATCCCGTCCCGTCGTCGCAGCGCTGCTGGCGCTCGCGGCCGTCTTCCTGCTCGCCGCGTGCGGCAGCAGCAGCAACAACAACAGCAGCTCGTCGCCGACGCCCAGCAGCAGCTCGGGCGACAAGACGATCCAGCCGATCAGCGGTGCCGGCTCGACGCCGGCGATCACCGTCGGGTCCAAGAACTTCACCGAGGAGTTCATCCTGGGCAACATCTACGCCCAGGCGCTGCAGGCCGCGGGCTACAAGGTCAAGACCCAGCTGAACCTGGGCTCGGAGCAGATCGCCTACAAGGCGCTGAAGGCGGGCAAGATCGACGCCTATCCCGAGTACACCGGGACCATGCTGACGTCGTTCTACGGCGTCGCGACCAGCGCGGTGCCCAAGGACAGCCAGGCGGCCTACCAGCAGGCCAAGGCCGACGCCGCCAAGGACAGCGTCGACGCCCTGCCCCCCACCCCGTTCACCGACTCCAACGGCTTCGCGATGACCCAGGCCAAGGCCACGAAGCTCGGGGTCAAGAACCTCTCGGACCTGGCCTCGAAGGCGTCGACGCTGACGCTCGCGGGCCCGCCCGAGTGCCGCCAGCGGACCGATTGCAAGCTGGGCCTCGAGAAGGTCTACGGGCTGCACTTCAAGAAGTTCGTCCCGGTCGACCTGGCCAAGCGCCATGAGGTCCTGGTCAACGGCCAGGCCGACGTCTCGCTGGTCTTCACCACCGACGGCCAGATCAAGGCCGACAAGCTGGCCCTGCTGGGCGACGACAAGAAGCTGTTCCCGCCCTACAACGCCAGCTTCCTGGTCCGCAGCTCGGTGCTGAAGTCCCATCCGGGCATGGACAAGGTCATCGAGCAGGTCGACCAGGGCCTGACCACGCCGGTCATGCAGGAGCTCAACTCCCGCGTCGACCTCGACAAGCAGACGCCGGCCGCCGTGGCGACCGAGTACCTCAAGGAGTCCGGCTACGTGAAGTAGCCGCCTGCGACACCTCGCCTAACGGCCCGAGGAGCCAAAGCCGCCCTCGCCGCGCTGCGTGGCGGTGAGGGCGGCGACCTCCTCGACGGGCGGCGTCTGCACGGCGACCACGACCAGCTGGGCGATGCGATCGCCCGCGGCGACCGCGAACGGCTCGGCGCGATCGGTGTTGAGGAGCAGCACCTTCAGCTCGCCGCGGTAGCCCGCGTCGATCAGGCCGGGCGCGTTGACCAGCGCGATGCCGTGCCGGGCGGCGGTGCCGGAGCGCGGCAGGACCAGGCCGGCGTGGCCGGGCGGGATCTCGACGGCCACGCCGGTGCGGACCATCGCCCGCGCACCGGGCGCCAGGTCGGCGGCCTCGAGCGCGTAGAGGTCGTAGCCCGCATCGCCCTCGTGGGCGTGGGTGGGCAGCCGGGCGGCCGGATCCAGGCGCTGGACGCGTAGCGTCACGCGTGCTGGCCGTTGGTGGAGAACTGCTCGAAGCTGTGGACGACGCCGGACGGGACCAGCGCGCGGACGCGGACCCCCTCGGGCGTGTCGGTGCGCTCCATCTCCCCCGCGATCTCGTGCAACTCGGCCAGCCGCGCGCCCTCGGAGTAGGGCAGCAGCAGCTCCATCGGGCGCATGGTGGCCTTGAACGCCGCCTCGACGCGATCGGCGAGCTCGTCGAGGCCGGCGCCCGTCAGCGCCGAGACCATGACGACGTCGGGGTGGCGGTGTGAGAGCTCGGCCCGCTGGCGCTCGTCCAGCGCGTCGACCTTGTTGAGCACGAGCAGTCGCGGCCGGTCGCCCGCGCCGATCTCCTCGAGCACGTCCTCGACCGCGCGCATCATGCCCAGGCGATCCTCCTCCTCGGCCGACGCGTCGACCACGTGCAGGATGAGGTCGGCCAGCCGCGTCTCCTCCAGCGTCGCGCCGAACGCGTCGACGAGCTGGTGGGGCAGCTTGCGGATGAACCCGACCGTGTCGGTCAGCAGGTAGGGCCGGCCGTGAAAGCGCGCCACGCGGGTGGTCGGGTCGAGCGTATGGAACAGCCGGTCGCGCACGCCGACCTCGGCGCCGGTCAGCGCGTTGAGCAGCGTCGACTTGCCCGCGTTGGTGTAACCGGCGAGCGCGATCTGCGGCAGATGCGCGCGCTCGCGCTCGGCACGCATCGTCGCCCGCGAGCCCTGCACGCCGACGAGCCGGCGCTTGAGCGCGGCGATCCGGTCGCGGGCCAGCCGGCGGTCGGTCTCGATCTGCGACTCGCCGGGGCCGCGGGTGGCGAAGCCGCCGCTCGACACGCCGCCGAGGCGCTCGAGGTGGGTCCACAGCCCGCGCATCCGCGCGAGGTTGTACTCGAGCTGGGCGAGCTCGACCTGGAGCTTGCCCTCGGCGCTGTGGGCGTGCTCGGCGAAGATGTCGAGGATCGTCGCGGTGCGGTCGACCACCGGGATCTTCTCCAGTGCCTGCTCGAGGTTGCGCTCCTGGCGCGGGCTCAGCTCGTCGTCGACCGCGACGACGTTCGCGTCGAGCTGCGCGATGAGCGCCTTGAGCTCCTCGACCTTGCCGGGCCCGAGGTAGGAGTTGGGGTGCGGCGCCTCGCGGTGCTGGACGAGCTCGCCGACGACGGCGACCCCGGCGGTCCGCAGCAGCTCCTTGAGCTCGGCCATGTCGTCACCGTCGGGCATGACGCCGACGCAGATCGCGCGCTGGGCTGCTCTGGGCTCTTGCACCTCGTCCGAGTCTAGACCGGCGCGGGAAGCACCCGGATGACCGAGTCGGCCACGCAGGCCGGCTTCTCGCTCCCGCGGACCTCCACGACGAACCGCTGGACGACCTGCACCCAGCCGTCGCCGCGCTCGGTCACCTCCACCACCTCCAGCGTCGCGCGCAGCTGCGCCCCGGCCGGCACGGGCGCCGGGAAGCGCACGCGCTCGTAGCCCATGTTCACGCCCATGGCGGCGCCGCTCGTCACCGAGACCAGCTCGTCGCGGAAGCCGTCGATCAGCGCGAGCGTCAGGTTGCCGTGCGCGATCGTCGTGCCGTAGGGGCTCTCGCGCCGCGCGCGCTCGACGTCGGTGTGGATCCATTGCCGGTCCCCCGACAACCGGGCGAACGTGTCGATGTCGGCCTGGTCGATCCGGCGCCAGGCCGTGGGGCCGAGCACCGTGCCCACCTGGGCGCGCAGCTGCTGCAGCAGTGCGGTCACGCCGCGCACGCTATCGGCGCCCGGCCGCCCGGCCGCCCGGCCGCCCGGCTAGGCTCGTCGGGTGCCCGGAGACCTCGCCGCCCGGACGCTCGAGCTCGTCGACATCGCCTCGGAGTCGCGGGCCGAGGCCACGCTCGCGGCCCACGTCCTGGCTCTGCTCCCCGATGCTCGCGACGCGGGCGACACCTGCGTGCTCGCCGGGGTCACCGAGCGCCGCGACCGTCCGCTGGTCCTGCTCGCCGGCCACCTGGACACCGTCCCCGCTCAGGGCAACCGGCCCGGCCGGCGCGAGGACGGGGCCGTACACGGCGTCGGCGCGAGCGATATGAAGGCGGGCGTCGCCGTGATGATCGAGACCGCGCTGGCCGACGCCCGCGCGCGGACGGTCGACCTCGGCTTCGTCTTCTTCGGGCGCGAGGAGCTTCCGGCCGCCGACTCCGCGCTGACCCCGCTGCTGGCCCGTGAGCCCGGTCTGGCAACCGCCGATCTGGCGATCGTCCTGGAGCCGACCGCCAACGCCATCCAGGCGGGCTGCCTGGGCAACATCACCGCGACGTGGACGTTCAGCGGCGTGGCGGGGCACTCGGCCCGCCCGTGGCTGGCCGACAACGCGATCCACCGCGCCGCGCGGGGCATCGCCGAGCTCGCCACCGTGCCCGTCGAGGACCACGTCTACGCTGGGCTGACGTTCCGCGAAGCGGTGTCGGTCACGCGCGTGGCCGGCGGCATCGCCGACAACGTCGTCCCCGACCGTGCGGAGGCGCTCGTCAACTACCGCTACGCACCCGGGCGCTCACCCGCCGAGGCCGAGGCGCGATTGCGCGGGTGGTGCGAGCCTCACGGAGCCATCGCGATCGTCTCCAACGCGCCCTCGGGCCGCGTGCCCGAGGGCAACGCGCTCGTCGACCGCCTGCGGGTCGCCGGCGACCTCGCGCTCGAGCCCAAGCAGGCCTGGACACCGGTTGCCGAGCTGTCGCTGGCCGGCATCGACGCGGTCAACTTCGGCCCCGGCGACCCCGCGTTCGCCCACCGCCGCGACGAGCAGGTGCAGGCCGCCGCGCTGGAGCACTGCTTCGCCGTGCTGGAGCGCTTCGCGTGCGCCTGAGCCCGGTCCTGACCGGTCTCGGCACCTATCCGTTCGTCCGCTTGGCCGAGGCGCGCCGCGCCGCCCAGGCCGACGGCGCCGACGTGATCGACCTCGGTGTCGGCGAGCCGCGCGAGGAGACGCCCGCCTTCATCCGCGGGGCGCTCGCCGAGGCGGTCGAGGCCGAGCCGGTGTCCACCTATCCGAGCGCCGACGGCCTGCACGAGACACGCGCCGCGATCGCCGCCTGGACCCGGCGGCGCTTCGGCGCGTCGCTGGACGCCGACACCGAGATCGTCCCGACGCTGGGCTCCAAGGAAGCGGTCTTCGCGCTGGCCCAGGTCGTGGGCGGCCCCGGCGCGTCGGTTGGGGTGCCGACGCCGGGCTATCCCGTCCCCGCCCGCGGAGCGGCGTTCGCCGGCGCGCACGTCATCGACGTGCCGCTCAGCGCCTCGCGTGAC
>JAWVFY010000186.1:0-4084 GCA_033855575.1 Solirubrobacteraceae bacterium | reverse complement strand
CCCCCCCCGGCGGAGAGGGGGCCGGCAGCCTTGGCGAGTGCCTCGGCGAGCTCTGCGCCGGGGTCCGAGTCGGCGACGATCCCTCCTCCGGCGCCCAGCCACACCCGGTCGCGGGCGAGCTCGAAGGTGCGGATGGCGACGCTGAGCTCCAGCCCGGCGAGCGGGCTGACGTAGCCGATGGCCCCGGTGTAGGCCTCGCGGCGGGTGGCCTCCAGCTCGGCGATGACCTTCATCGCCTGCACCTTCGGGGCGCCGGTGACGGACCCCGGCGGGAATGTGGCCCGCAGCAGGTCGGCGTCGGTGGCGCCCTCGCGCAGCTCGCCGGAGACCGTCGAGACGAGGTGGAACACGCCCGCGTAGGTCTCAACGCGCGGCGGGTGCGCGGCGATCGAGCCGTAGGCGCAGACCCGCCCGAGGTCGTTGCGCATCAGGTCGACGATCATCACGTGCTCGGCCGCATCCTTGGCCGACGCGGCCAGCGCGGCCGGGTCCTCGCCCGTCCCCTTGATCGGCTCCGTCTCGACGTGGCGGCCGACCCGGCGCAGGAACCGCTCCGGGGACAGCGAGACCACGCCGCCCAGACACGCGCCGAACCGAGGCTGCACGGCGGGCAGCGCGGCGGCGAGGACGTCGAGCGGGTCGCCGGCGAACGGTCCTTCGAGCCGCAGCGTCAGGTTGGCCTGGAAGAGCTCGCCCTCGGCGATCTTGGCGATCGCCTCCGCCACGGCGGTGCGGTGCCCGGCCGCGCCGGGGGCCACGAGCCGGAACGGACCGCCGGAGAACGGGCGCGGGCGCGGCGCCGAGGCCAGCCGCGCCCGCCAGACGTCCAGCCGCCGTGCCAGCGCCTCCTCGCCCAGCGCCTCCAGCCACCAGCGCTCGCCGTCGAAGCGCACGACGTGGTCGTAGAAGGCCAGCCGGTGCAGGGGTGTGGTGACCGGTGCCGGTGGCGGGGGCGGCAGCCGCTCGACCAGGGATCCCAGCCCGTAGCCCAGCACCCCGAACCAGCCGCCGCCGACGACGGCCTCGCCGGCGTGCACCGGCGCGAGGTCGGCGAACGCGGCGAACGGGTCCTCGTCCGGACCGAGCACCCGCACGGGCTCCGACCCGAGCAGGGCGCCGCCGCCGGCCCAGTCGCCGACCAGCGCGAACGGGTGGGCGTCGCCGCGCAGCGCCAGCAGCGCCTCTCGCGGCGCCAGCCGGCTCTCGAGGGCGATGCGGACCGCGCGCACCTGCCCAGCGTATGCCCGACCAGTCTGGCCCGGAGTGCGAAACGAGCAGCCGCGAAGCTCGACCGTGTGGCGATGGTGCGGGCGCCGCGGCGGGCCCAGCATGTGCCGGATGAGCATCGAAGAGCCCTCGACGGCACCGGGCGGCACGTCGCGCCGGCGCTTCCTGACCCTGGCCGCGGCGGCCTAGGCCGGGACCGCCGCGGCCGCGGCGCCGGCCGCAGCCCGCCGCCGGCCGGCGGCCACCCCGGTCCTGCCCGACGCCGCCGCGGTGCAGCGCGCGGGCAAGCCGCTGGCCGATCTGGGCGTGCTGGAGCTGGCCTCGCTCCTGCAGGCTGGTCGCGTCTCGGCGCCTGAGGTCCTCGCCGCCTGCCGCCAGCGCATCGACCAGCGCAACGGGCCGGTGACGTTCGACGGGTCGCCGACCACGATCAACGCGTTCGTGCGCCGCTACGACGACGTCGCGACTACGCACGCCGCCGCGGCCGCCGCGCGCCTGGCCCGGCGCGGCCCGCGCCCGCCGCTGCTGACCGGGGTGCCGGTCGCCCTGAAGGACCTCTACGCGGTCAAGGGGCTCGGCCTGACCGCCTCCTCGCGGGTGCTCGAGGGCAACGTCGCGACCGGCGACAGCCACGTCTGGCAGCGGCTGGCCGCCGCCGGCATGGTCCTGCTCGGCCACACCCACACTGACGAGTTCGCCTTCCTCGCCGTGACGCCGCAGTGCGGGAACCCGTGGGACACGGCGCACATCACCGGCGGCTCGAGCGGCGGCAGCGCGGCGGCCCTCGGCGCGCGGATGCTGCCAGCGGCGACGGGCTCGGACACCCTGGGCAGCCTGCGGATCCCGGCGGCCTTCTGCGGCGTCAGCTCGATCAAGCCGACGTTCGGGCTCGTCAGCGCCGCGGGCGTGATCCCGCTGGCGTGGGCCCTGGACCACTGCGGGCCGCTGGCGCGCTCGATCGCCGACTGCAGCCTGCTGCTCTCGGCGATCGCCGGGCGCGACCCCGACGACCCGTCGACCGACGTGGGCGCACGGCCGCCGGCGCGCTACCCGCTCGCCCCGCGCCGGGGCGGCCGGCCGCTGGCGGGCGCGCGGATCGGGATCCCCAAGACGCTGGGCGCGGCGCCTGCGGCGGGGCCGGCCGAGATCTACGCGCGCACGCAGACCGAGCTCAGCGGCCTGGGGGCTCAGCTCGTCGCCGTCGACGAGCCCGCCAGCCCGTTCACCGCGAGCACCGACCCGCTGGCCTTCTACACCGACGCCGCCTCCTACCACGCCCCCTGGTTCCCCTCCCAGGCCCAGAAGTACAAGCCGCCCGCCCAGCAGATGCTGACGCTGATCCGCGGCATGAACCTCTCGGCGCTGGACTACCTCGACCTGCACCGGCGTCGCGCCGCCTACCAGGCGCAGTACCGCCGCTTCCTGGCCGAGCAGAAGCTCGACGCCGTGCTTCTGCCGGTCTCGCTGGCCGACCCACCGCGCCGCGACGCGCCGTCGCTGCAGAGCCCGGCGACCAACCCCGAGAACGCACAGCTGCTGACCTTCCCCTACAGCTACCTGGGCTTCCCGGTGCTCACGGTGCCGGGTGGCACCTCGTCGGCCACGGGCCTGCCCGTCGGGCTCCAGCTCGTCGGCGCCCCGTTCACCGAGGCCCGCCTGATCCAGCTGGCCATCGACCTCCAGGCCCACTTCCCGCACTTCGAGGAACAGCCCAGGCTCGCATGACCGATCCGACCAACACCGACGCCCAGCATCCGGCCCTTGTCACGGCGACGGGCCCCGCGCAGGCGCCGTCCGCCGCGCCCGATCCGACCGGCACGGACGCCCAGCACCCGGCGCTCGTGACCCGTCCGGGGGCGGATCTAGACTAAAAGGTTCGTGCCCGAATTCCGCCTGGACCCGATCTTCACCCCCGCGGCCGACCAGCCCAAGGCGATCGCCGAGATCTCCGAGTCGGTGCGCGCCGGCTCGGTCGGGACCACGCTGCTGGGCGCGACGGGCACGGGAAAGACGATGACGATGGCCGGGGTCATCCAGGAGGTCCAGAAGCCGAGCCTGGTCATCGCCCACAACAAGACGCTGGCCGCGCAGCTGTGCAACGAGTTCCGGACGTTCTTCCCCGACAACGCCGTCGAGTACTTCGTCAGCTACTACGACTACTACCAGCCCGAGGCCTACGTCCCGTCCAAGGACCTCTACATCGAGAAGGACTCGGCGATCAACGAGGAGATCGACCGGCTGCGCCACGCCGCCACGGCGGCGCTGTTCGCCCGACGCGACGTGATCATCGTCGCCAGCGTGTCGGCGATCTTCGGCCTCGGCTCGCCCGAGACCTACGAGCGCAACATGCAGGTGCTCTCCAAGGGCGACTTCGTCGAGCGCGACGCCCTGCTGCGCAAGCTGGTCTCGATGCAGTACTCGCGCAACGACGTCGCGCTCGGCCGCGGGCACTTCCGGGTCCGCGGCGAGGCGCTGGAGGTCTTCCCCGCCTACGCCGAATCGGCCTACCGCGCGACGCTGTTCGGCGACGAGGTCGAGCGCCTCCAGCACTTCGACCCGCTGACCGGCGAGCTGCTCGAGGACGACCTCGAGCACATCGCGATCTGGCCGGCGACGCACTACTCGGTCAAGGAGGGCACGGTCGAGCGGGCGGTCGAGGAGATCGGGCGCGAGCTCAACGACCGCTGCGCCGAGCTCGAGGCCGAGGGCAAGCTCCTGGAGTCCCACCGGCTGCGCCAGCGCACGCAGTACGACATGGAGATGCTGCGCGAGATGGGCTTCTGCAACGGGATCGAGAACTACTCGCGGATCCTGGACGGCCGGCCGCCGGGGGCCCGGCCGTACTGCCTGCTCGACT